>JBBIVC010000006.1:0-22621 GCA_037439905.1 Thermoflexus sp. | reverse complement strand
GACGTTCATGCCCGAGCAGAAGCCCCGGCCGGCGCCGGTGATGATGATGGCCCCAACACCCCGGTCCTGGTCGGCGCGGTGGATGGCATCGGCCCACTCGGCGAGCATCTGGTTGTCGAACGCGTTGAGCCGCTCGGGCTTGTTGAGGGTGATCGTGGCGACACGGTCTTCGACGTCGTAGAGGATGGCTTCGTAGGACATGCGCGGCTCCGCGGGTTGGTGCGCCCGATTCTACGTGGCCGGGACGATGGTGCGAGCCGCGAGTCCGCTATCGCGGTACGAGCGGACGAAATCGCCGGGCCGAATGCCCCTCGTCAGCTTGCCCGCGAATGGCACACTGCATGGTCATGGACCGGCAGTACACCGACAGGCGCTCGGCCGGGCGGTCGTTGGCGGAAGCCCTGGCGGGCCTTGGCCTGCCCCGGGAGACGCTGGTCCTGGGGCTGGCTCGCGGTGGCGTCCCGGTCGCCTATGAAGTGGCGATGGCCCTGGACCTGGAGCTGGATGTCTTCCTCGTGAGGAAGCTGGGCGTGCCGCTTCACCCGGAACTGGCGATGGGCGCCATCGCCAGCGGCGGCGTGCAGGTGCTCAACCAGGAGGTGCTCGACGAGCTGCGGATCGCGAATGCGGATATCGAGCGGGTGGCGGCCCGCGAACGCGCCGAGCTGGAACGGCGGGAAGCGGCGTATCGCGGCCGGCGTCCGCAGCCCAACTTGCGGGGGCGCACGGTGGTACTGGTCGACGACGGATTGGCCACGGGCGCATCGATGCGGGCGGCGGTGCAGTCGGCGCGCCAGGCGGGGGCGGCCCGCGTGATCGTGGCCGCACCGGTTGCGGCCCCGGAGAGCTGCCAGGAGCTCGCCCGGGATTTCCCGGGGCTCGAATGTGTGTGCCCGCTCACGCCGAGCCCGTTTTACGCAGTGGGGCTTTGGTACAGCGAGTTCCACCCAACCGGCGACGAGGAGGTGCGAGAGCTCCTCGATCGAGCCTGGGCCCGCCAACGCAGACGGCAAGGCGGTGGACCCGGCACCTGACCCTGTGCCGGGAACAGGGGGTTGCGTTCAGGGGGATGATAGAACCCACGCCGCCCGGGGCAGCTTCCCCGCGGCGCCATTGCTGGAGGAGCCCATGGCAGGGATCACCAACCTGGAACTGCTCATCGAGACTACCGACGCGGAGCTGCCCGGAGATCTCGTGCTGCCGCAGGCGGGCGACGCGCTCATCGTGTTCGCGCATGGCAGCGGCAGCAGCCGGCGCAGCGCCCGCAACCGGCAGGTGGCCGCCGCCCTGGAGGGCGCCGGCTTCGGGACGCTGCTCTTCGACCTGCTGACTCCCGAGGAGGAGGCGGTGGACCGCCAGACCGCCGAGTTCCGCTTCGATATCCCGTTGATTGGGCGAAGGATGACCGACGTGGTGGACTGGCTCGGGCGCGCCCGGGAGACCTCTCACCTGGAGATCGGGCTGTTCGGCGCGAGCACCGGAGCGGCGGCAGCGCTGATCGCGGCCGCCGAACGGCCCCGGAGCGTCTCGGCGGTGGTATCGCGCGGCGGGAGGCCCGACCTCGCCGTGGCCGTCCTCCCGCGCGTGGAGGCGCCCACCCTGTTCATCGTCGGGGAGCGCGACCCCGAAGTGATCCGGCTCAACGAGATGGCGCGAAGTCACATGCGGGCGGTGTGCGAGCTGGAGATCGTGCCCGGGGCGACGCACCTCTTCGAAGAGCCGGGCGCCCTGGACCATGTGGCGGTGCTGGCGACCAGCTGGTTCCAGCGTCACATGTAGGGCGTTAGGCGGTGGGGCATGGCCGGGTTGGTCAGGCAGCCTGGCTCTCGAGACGCGTGAGCGCCGTCACCAATGCCGAGGACGCCCGGGAGAAGCCACCCCCAATGCCCATGGCTTTCTCGGCCTCGGCACGGTGGCCGCTGAGCGCGAGCTCGAGGACTCGCGCGGCCTGGACGTGGAAGTCGGCATGAAGGCCGCGAATGGTCTCCCAGTCCTGCGGGGAGGCGAAGCCCTTCCGGCCATCACCATAGAGCCACTTCCCGAAGTCGCAGCGGTCATCGACCCGGGTTCCACCGACGGAGAGGTCCGACTGACCAGAATCGATAGCGCTCCGGAGACGGGCCTTCCACATGCCGTGCGCGCCGATGGCTGCGCGGATCTGTTCGCGAAACGATGACATGGGGGCTACGTTCCTCCTTCCCTGCCGGGGAGATCTGCACCTGAGGTATCGAGCGGCGCCGGCGGGAACTTGAGAGGCACCTCATTACCCCCTTTACCGGACATAGTTCGGTGTTGTGGGTAGAGTGCCGGGCATGGCATCGGTTTCCCGGCGGCGCATGCTCGGGGCGATACCGGGCGCTCTTGGGCTGATGCTTGCCGGCTGCGCAGGGAAGCGGGACCGCGCTCCTGCTCGCAGCCCGGAGCGAGCGCAGTTCGAAGTGCCAGGCGCATCCACGCCGACGGTCATCACGGAGGCGGCGGCAGCGCCTGCGCCCCCAACACCGACGCCGTTGCCGAGAGGCACCAGCGTCCGCCAGCTCCTGGCGGGAACGCCGCATGAGACGCCGCTCTACATCCAGCAGAGCGGAGTGCCCGGCCCGGCCGCGATGGTGCTCGGTGGCGTCCATGGGAACGAGCCGGGCGGGTGGCTCGCGGGCGACCAGGTCGCGACCTGGGTGCCCGCGGCCGGCACGCTGCTTACCGTGCCGCGCGCCAACGTGACCGCGCTCGCGGCCTTCGTGAGGACGTTCGACGAGATCGGCGACCTGAACCGGCTGTACCCGGGCAGCCCGGATAGCCCGCTCATGATGGAGCGGATGGCTTACGCCATCCTCGAAACGGCACGCGAGTTCGGCGTCACCCTCTTGATCGACATGCACGAATCGTGGGCCTTCTACGCGGAATACCCGCCGAACTCCGGCACGGGGGCCCTCGGCCAGACCATCACGGTGGGCGTGGGGCCGCTGCAGGCCGACTTCGGGGAACGGCTGGCCGAACGGGTAAACCCGAACCTCACTCCCCGCGAGCAGATGATCGTCCGCGACGGCACGCGGTTCGCGCGGCCCACGGCCACGCCGGGGCCTGGCCAGGCCAGCCGCGGACGGAGCTCGCTATCGGCCGGTGGCCACGTACCCGGGCTCACGCCGGTGCTGGTGGAAATGGGGCAGACCGATCAGCCGGTGGAGCGGCGCGTGGAATTGCACCTGCTCACCGCGCGAGCCGCGCTCGAGCTGATGGGCATGCTGTAGGCGGGCGGCCCTTCTTCGGGCTGGCCCCCGGTACACTGGATTCGTGAACGCCAACGAACACCGTGGCGATGAGCCGGCCCGGCCCGAGGGCATGACCAAAGCCGCTCGCGGCTCTTCGACCATCTCCGAGAAGCTCCGCAAACAGCTCGCTGCGCTGCCCGCGAAGCCGGGCGTGTACCTGATGCGGAACGCCGAGGGCGAGGTCATCTACGTGGGAAAGGCCGCGAAGCTGAAGGACCGGGTGCGGTCGTACTTCGGCTCGCCGCACATGATGGAGCCCAAGACCCGCGCGCTCCGGGCGCAGATTGACGATTTCGAGTACATCGTGGTGGGCAACGCGGGAGAGGCGCTGATCCTCGAAGCGACCCTGATCAAACGGCATCAGCCGTTCTTCAACATCCGGCTGAAGGACGACAAGCGCTACCCATACCTGAAGGTGGACATCCAGAACCCGTGGCCGCGCGTGTACATCACGCGGCGTATCGAGAAGGATGGCGCGCGTTATTTCGGGCCGTACGCGAGCGCGGGCTCGGTCCGGGCCACGCTGGACCTGACAAAGAAGCTCTTCCCCTGGCGTTCGTGCACCAAGGAGATCACCGGGAACGACCCGCGCCCGTGCCTCGACTACTACATCAAGCGTTGCATCGCCCCGTGCACGTCGTATTGCACGAAGGAGGAGTACGACGAGGTCATCGAGCAGGTGATCCTGTTCCTCGAAGGCAAGGCCGATGACGTGCTCCGGCGGTTGCGCAAGCAGATGGACGACGCCGCGGAGCGGATGGAATACGAGCGCGCCGCCCAGATCCGCGACCAGCTGCGGGCCATCGAACGGACGGTCGAGCGGCAGATGGTCTCGACCACGCGGAAGGAAGATGTCGATATTTTCGGGCTGGCGCGAGAGGGCGACCAGGCCTGCGTGCAGGTGTTCTTCGTTCGTGGCACGCAGATGATCGGGCGCGATACGTTCGTGCTCGAAGGGGTCCGCGACGAGCCGGACAGCGCCGTATTGACGAATTTCCTGCTGCAGTACTACGAGGGTGCGCAGTACATCCCGAAGCTCGTTGCCATCCCGGCCGAAGCCGATGACCGGGAGGCGATGGAGGAGCTGCTGACCGAAAAGCGTGGAGCGCTGGTGGAGGTGCGAGTGCCAGCGCGCGGCGAGAAGCGGCGGCTGGTGGAGCTCGCCACCGAGAACGCCAGGGAAGCGCTCGCGCTGATGCGCGTGAAGTGGATGGCCGATGCAACACGCACGGAGCAGGCGCTCGAACAACTCCGCGAAGAGCTCTCATTGCCGGCCATCCCGCGCCGTATCGAGTGCTACGACAACTCGAACATCCAGGGGAGCAGCCCCGTTTCGAGCATGGTGGTGTTCATCGATGGCAAGCCGGCGCCGAACCAGTACCGCAAGTTCAAAGTGAAGACGGTCGAAGGCGCCAACGACTTCGCCACCATGCAGGAGGTCCTGCGGAGACGGTTCGGCCGGCACGCAGCCAGGGGCGCAGCTGGCGATGGCACCGGGGGGGACGAGGCGCGTAGGGACCCGGGGCAGTCCACCGGCGCACCCGAGGCCTGGGACCTGCCGGACCTGGTCATCATCGATGGGGGCAAGGGTCAGCTTGGGGCGGCGCTGCAGGCGATGCGCGAGCTGGGCGTGCACGAGATCCCGGCGGTGGGGCTGGCCAAGAGGTTCGAGGAACTGTTCGTACCGGACGACGACGAACCGGTTGTGCTGCCGCGAAATTCCGAGGCGCTCTACCTGGTGCAGCGGATACGGGACGAGGCACACCGCTTCGCCATCACCTTCCACCGCCAGGTGCGCGGCAAGAGCTCGATCCAGAGCGCCCTCGACACCATCCCGGGCATCGGGCCGAAGCGGAAGAAGGCGCTGCTCAAGAAGTTCGGCAGCGTGAAACGGATCCGCGAGGCCGATGTCGAGGAGATCGCCGCCACGGTCGGGTTCACCCGGGCGCTGGCGGAGAAGGTCAAGGCGGAGCTTTAGGGATTGCCGTTGCCCCCGCGGGCATTGAAGGATTGGGCATGCGTTTTCTTGCCCTTGGCGACTCCTACACCATCGGGGAAGGCGTCGACCCTGCCGAGCGGTGGCCGGAGCAGCTCGCGGCGATGCTCCGCGCACGCAGGATAACCATCGGCGATCCCGAGATCATCGCGACCACCGGCTGGACGACGGACGAGCTGGCCGCGGGCATCGAGCGGGCCGCGCCGCGCGGGCCGTACGAGCTGGTCTCGCTGCTGATTGGCGTGAACAACCAATACCGGGGCCGGGCCCTGGAGGAGTACCGGCAACAGTTCGAGGAGCTGCTGGGGCAGGCCATCTCGTTGGCGGGTGGCGAGCCGGGACGGGTGCTGGTGCTCTCGATCCCCGATTGGGGCGCCACCCCTTTCGCTACGGGCCACGACCGCCAACGGATCGCGAGGGAGATCGAGGCGTTCAACGCGGCCAACCGGGACATCACGGACCGCCACCGTTCGAGGTACGTGGACGTGACGGACGTATCGAGGCTGGCCGCGGGCGACGTGGCCCTCATCGCGGAAGACGGGTTGCATCCATCGGGACTGATGTACCGTGCGTGGGCCGAGCTGGCACTGCCGGCCGCGCTGGCAGCCCTCGGGCGGGACTAGCCGAGCTTCGCCCCGCACTCTCCACAGAACTTCGCGCCGGGGGCGCTCCTGGCGCCGCACTCTCCGCAGAAGGCTGCCGCGGCGACGTTGGTCGGGGTGCCGCAGCCAGGGCAGAACTTCTTGCCAAGGGTCTCGGCGCCACAATTCGTGCAGTTGGCGGCGACTTCCTTGCCCTTGGCGCTCATGCGCTGGTTTTCCTCAAGGAAGTTGTCGTTGTTGACCTGCGTCTCGACGAACTGCGCGCGGACGCGGGTTTCGACCTCTTCCGCCACGGGGGCGCAATCCTTGCACATGTTGGCGGCAGGATTCCAGCACACCTGTTCGCACAGCCAGTTGCCACAGTGGCGGCACTGCTTGAAGAGCGGCCGTATCTCCTGTACCGCCTTGCGCAAGGCAGCGTCGTGTTGCTTGCCACCGACCGCGCGCTGGACTTCGAAAGCGGAATCCGCGCCCCGGCCGAGCGCGCCACCGACAAAGCTCGATGCGCCGCGGAGGAAGCCTCCCGCGACGCCGAGCTTGTTCGACTGGTAGCTGCTCATGTAGCCGTTCGAGCACCGCTCGCAAATGAACTTGAACTGGAAGCCCATGTCGGTGCTGAGGTCTTCATAGTTCCCGGTAAATTCGATCGCGGTTGACATGACCGGGGCGCTCCGATGAGAGATTTGCTCGGGGAATGATATCCGCCGGCGCCCTAGGGGCACCGGGCCTGCACTTACGTAAAGATGGACGCGCCAGGAGCCATCGACGCGGGCCGCGCGATGGCCTACTGTGATCGTGGTCCGGAGATGGCTGACAAGTTCGAACGCGAAATCGAAGAGATCCTGGCGAAGCTCGATGACAGGCTGCCGCCGGGAGATGACCGCGCGCCGATTTCGCTCGCCTCGCGGCGCCAGCGCAAGGGGAAATCGCCGCGTCCGCACACGCCCCGTTCGAACCCGCTGAACAGGTTGACCCAGACGGCATTGTTGTTCGCTGGCGCGGGCATCATGTTTGGCGGCCTGTTGCTTTCGAACCTTTGGCCGCCGCTCATCTGGGTATCCATGACTGGCGTGGTGCTGTTCGTGGGCGCGTTCCTTTGGTCATTGCGGAAGACGCCGCGGGCTGCGCGGGGCCCGGCGCCAAAGGGCGTCTACTGGCGCGATCGCTACATCGAATACGGGCCGCCCGAGTCTTCGGGCGCATCGCGCATCAAGAACTGGTTCAGGCGGAAGTAGCGTTTCCGGGCGTTTAACCGCAGTCCTTCGTACCCTCGACGGCATGCGCCCCCTGCTTCTCTTCGTGCCGCTCGCGGCGGTACTCCTGGCTGCGTGCTCGGACAAGTCCGAAGGCGTTACTTCGACGGCTCCCACGGAAGTCGCCACCCCGGCGGCCACCAGCGGGGACGCGACCTCCACCTCCACGCCAGCGCCGCGTTCCGCTGGTCCGACGGGACGTGCGGAGGGCCCGGCCGAACACGAGGCCGAGCGCGCACGGGCCCACGTGGTGGAACTTTCGAAGGAGCCGCGGGTTTCGGGAACGCCAGGCGAGACCCGCGCGGCGGAGTACATCGCGGACCAGTTCCGATCGAGCGGCTACACCGTCGAGGTCATGGAGTTCGAATTCGACGGCGACCGGTTCCGGGCGGGCGAGGTGACCTACGAGGGGAAGACGATCGAGGCGCTCACGCTTGCCGGGAGCCCAGGAGGCTCGGTGAGCGGACCGGCCTTGTTCGTCGGGCTCGCCGACGAGGCGGGCATCGGCGGGCGTGACCTGACCGGCAAGATGGCCGTGGCCGAACGCGGGGTGCTGAACTTCGGCGTGAAGTACGAGAACGTGAAAGCCGCCGGCGCCATCGGCCTCATCGTCGTGAACAACCGGCCAGGGTCGTTCTCCGGCAACCTGGCGACGGGCGCGAGCATCCCGGTGGCCGGCGTGTCGCAGGAGGACGGGGCGGGGCTCATCGAGGCGGCGAAAGCGGGACGGCAGGTCGGGCTGACCGCCCCGCCGACGGTCGGGCTCACGAAGGCGTTGAATGTGCTCGCCCGCCCCCGGGCGGACGCGCGGTGCCAGGTGCTGGTTGGTGGACATTTCGACACGGTGCCTTCAGCCCCCGGGGCAAATGACAACGCCAGCGGCACGGCCAACGTGATCGAGCTTGCGCGTGCGCTGGCCGCGGATGGACTTGACGATGCCGTGTGCTTCGCGGCCTTCGGGGCCGAGGAGTCGGGCCTGTACGGGAGCAAGGCGCTGGTGGAGCGGCTGCGGGCGGACGGCGCGCTGCCGCGCTACATGCTGAACCTCGACGTGACCGGTATCGGGAACCAGGTGGAAGTGATTGGTGAAGGGCCGCTGGCGCAGGCGGCGCTCGCGCTGGCCTCGGGAGCGGGCATCCCGGCGATTCCCTCGCGGTTGCCGCCCAACACGGGAAGCGACCACACCAGTTTCATCGATGCGGGCGTTTCGACGGTGTTCTTCACCTCGGGCGAGTTCTCGACCATCCATTCGCCGCAGGACGTCCCGGGCGACATCAATGGCGAGATGCTCGACCGCGTGGGAGACCTGGCGCTGTTGGTGGTGAAGGACCTCTTGACCGAAGTTGCCCGAGGATAGGAGGGCTGCCTAGCATGGCACGCATGCGGAAGTTGTTCCCGATGCTGCTCCTTGCGGGAGGATTGTTCGCGGCGGCGGCCGGCACGGCGTGCGGCGGCGGGAGCAATCCCGAGGAGGAGGGCAACGGCGAACGGATCACCGACCCGGCGCGCGTGCCGAGCTCAACCCCGGTGCAGAACCCCACGCTCTACAAGATCCAGGGGAACCAGGTCACCCTGGTCGGGGGCGAGAGCTCACAGCTGACGCCGGTGGCGGGTAACACCCCGGCCGCCAGCAGCAAGAGCTACACGGTGAAGTCAGGGGACACGTGTTCCCAGATCGCCGCGGATCATGGCATCTCGCTCGATGCCCTGGTGAAGGCCAACCCGACCATCTGCGACAGGCTGGCGGTGGGCGACGTGCTCCGCATTCCCGCTCCCGCGGCCACGCCGACTCCGGCATCCGGGGGGCTGACGGCCAACCCGACCGTGCGGGCGACGGCAACGGCCACGCGCAGCAGCGGTGGCGGCGCGGGGAAAACCTATACCGTGAAATCCGGGGATACCTGCGCGGACATCGCCGCGAGCTATGGCGTCTCGATCGCGGACATCATCGCGCTGAACGGCCTGTCATCGGATTGCCCGCTCCAGGTCGGGCAGGTAGTGAAGATCCCGTAGAGAGACGCCGAAGGGCCTACTCGGCGGTGGGGCCCAGGACTTCGGCGAGGCGCTCGACGGTCACGCCAGTGCGGCGGGCGGCGTCGCCGAGGCGGAGGTCCATGTCATCGCGCGAGAGCCCCAGCTCCTGGAGCCGGGCAGCCGCACCAGGCCGGGCGCGCACCAGCTCGTAGAGAGAGGCGTTCCCGGGAATTCGCCGTATGGTCGCGTTCATGTGATTCACCCCCACAGCAGTCTCGAGCCTGCCGATGACACTCGCGTATCGGCAGGGTGAACACTGTGTTTCGCCACGAACGAGCGTAGGCCTACGCCGGCGTAGAGTCAGCCCCTGTTACCAAACCTTCACCCTTGGGGGCGGTTGCGCGCCGGGAGGGTTGGGGGCGGTCCGCCGGGACAGCGGGGACGGACCGCCCCCGGAGCGTGTGCCCTGAGGGGACGGGGCACCTGATCGGGGCCTGACCCGATGGGAAGAGCTTCGCCGCCGGCGATGAACACGGCGTTACCTCGCTGTGACGGTCGCGTTTCAGAGAGAGATTCCGAGTTCGGCGAGCACCTCGCGGGTGTGCTCACCGAGCCGGGGCGCAGGGCGCCGAAGCTCCCACGGAGTCTCGCTGAACTGGTAGGGGGCGCCGGGCATGCGGACCGGCCCAGGGCGGCCCTCACCGGTGATTTCGACCCAGAACCCTCGGTCGTCCCAGTGCGGGTCGTTGAGGGCTTCGTCGGGCGCCCTGACCACGCCCCAGGATTGCCGGCGCTCCTGTCCGCCGCGGTAGATTTCGTCGGCGGCGTGCGCCGCGATGAAGCGGCCGACCTCGGCGAGTATCTCGGCTGCCTCCGGCGTGCCCCGGGCAGGCTGCCGGGCGGCGGGCTCATCGAAGCGGGGCTCGTCGAACTGGAGCCCGAACCCCTCGGATTGGAACCACTCCTTGATCTTCTTCCAGCTGGCGTTGTCGCGGCCCACGCCGAAGATGAGCGCATGGCGGTTGTCGTTGGCGAGGTAGAGCCACGGCTCGCTGCGCGTGGCGGCGGCGTGGCGGCCGGTCTGGCGGATCACGTTCACGCGCTGGGTGAACCAGTAGGGCAGGCCGACCTCGGTTGTGCTGCTGAGCGCCTCGTGCATCGAGGCATCGATGTGCTGGCCGCGGCCAGTCCGGTCGCGGTAGAGGAGCGCGGCGAGGATCCCCTGGACGGCGTAGTGACAGGCGGTGTTGTATCCCTGGTCGCCGTGCCCGCGGATGGGCGGTGCGCCCTCGGCATCGGCGGGGTCGTACCCGTTCATCATCATCGGTCCACCGAGCGCCAGCGCGGTGAGGTCCGTCGCGTGGAAGTCCGCCCAGGGGCCGCCCTGGCCGAACGGTGTCAACGAGCACCAGATGAGCGAGGGTTGGGCAGGACCGTCGGCTCCAAGGAGCGAGCGATGGCCAAGACCGAGGCGATCGAGCGCGCCAGGAGGGCGGTCTTCGATGACGATATCGGCCGCCGCCACGAGGGCCTTCCAGGCGGCGCCACCTGCTGGTGAATCAAGGTCGAGCACGACGGAGCGCTTGTTGGTGTTGTGGTACCAGAAGTTCAGCGACCGGTTCGCGCCAGGCACGTCATCGACGAATGGGCCGACGCGGCGGGCTGCCGACCCCTCCGGCGGTTCGACCTTGATGACGTCGGCGCCCATATCGGCCAGGAGCTTGCCGGCGAGCTGGCCGAGCTCGTCGCACAACTCGATGACGCGAAGGCCAGTGAGGGGGCCGCTCACATGAAGACTCCCATCGCCTCGTGCTCGGCGAATTCCTCCGGCGAGAGACCGAGAATGTCGAGCATGACATGTGCGGTGTGCTCGCCCATCAGGGGGGAAGCGGTCCGAAGCGTCCCGGGAGTTGCCGAGAGGCGGGGCGTGACGCCGTCGAACTCCGATTCGTCGCCCAGCTCGGGGTGCGGCATGGTATCCCACCAGCCGCGGGCCTGCAGCTGCTCGTCGCGCTCGACCCGGTCGCCCGGGGTCTGGCAGACACCAGCAGGCACGCCAGCCGCCTGGAGCGCGCGCATGACCGCGTAGTCATCACGGGTAGAAGTCCAGGCGGCGATGCCGGCATCCAGGTCATCCTGGTGTTCGAGGCGGCCGGCATTGGTGTCGAACCTGGACGAGGTAGCCCACTGGGGCTCGCCCATTGCCCGGACCAGCGCCTGCCACTCGGCGTCGTTGCGCACGGCGATGGCGACCCAGCGGTCCTCGCCAGCGCAGGGGTAGGTGTTGTGGGGTGCGATGCGGGGCTCCCAGGCGCGGTTGCCCGGCGGCATATCCGGCCGCCGCCAGCTTCGACCGTTCACGGTGTAGTCGAGGACGGCAGGGCCGGTGAGGACCATCCCCGTCTCGACCTGGGAGATGTCGATGTACTGGCCCTGGCCGGTCCGGTTGCGGTGGTGGAGCGCCATCATGATGGCGATGGCCCCGTAGTAGCCGGCCGTGTGGTCCATGTAGGAGTAACCCCAGCCTGCGGGCGGCTTGCCAGGGAGGCCCGACATGAGCGTGAGGCCGCTGAGCGCCTGGGCGGTGGGCCCCCAGGTGGTGAAGTGGCGGTCGCGGCCGGTGTGGCCGAACCCGGAGATGGAGCAGTAGATGATCCCGGGGTTGATGGCGCGCTGGGCTTCGAAGTCGAGACCCCAGGACTCCAGCACACCGCTCGAGAAGTTCTCGATCACCACGTCGCTGACGGCGATGAGCCGGTGCAGGAGTTCCATGCCCATCGGGTGGCGGACGTTGAGGAGGACGCTCTTCTTGTTGCGGTTGAAGTAGTTGAAGAAGCCGGAATTGTTGAGGGTGGTGCGTTCTCCCTTGATAGGGCGGCCAAGCCGAATGGGGTCGACCGCCTGTGCGTGCTCGACCCGGATAACCTCGGCGCCGAAATCGGCGAGCACGCGCGTGGCCGTGGGGCCGGCGATGATCCAGGTAAGGTCGCAGACACGGATGCCCGCAAGGGGGAGGTCGCTCATGCGGCGGAATTATAGAGCGAAGTTCAAAGGACGAAGTTCGAAGCGCGATGGGTGTTGGCAATTCGCTGGAGCGGGGTCTCCGGGGTTCGCGTAGGATCGAACGGAATTGAAGCTCAGGAGTGCCCGAAATGACCGAGCCGACGGCTGTTGAAAGCGACTTCTTCGAGGTGATTGGCACGCAGCGGGCCATGCGCCGCCTGAAGCCCGACCCGGTGCCCGAGGAATACATCAAGAAGATCATCTGGGCGGCGACCCGGGCGCCCAGCGGAGGCAACCGCCAGGGCTGGCGCTGGCTCGTCATCACCGACCCGGCGAATAAGAAGAAGATCCAGGAGTGGTACAACGAGGGCTGGTCGCGGATGATCGCCAGCGGCTACGGCGCGGGAGCGAACCTGCCGGAGGAAGAGCGCTTGAGCAACGAGCGGGTGATGAAGAGCGCCACGTATCTCGCGGAGCACCTGCACGAGGTCCCGGTGCTCATCCTGGCGTGTTCGCTCACCGGGAACGGAGACATCACCTCGGGTTCGAGCATCTACCCGGCGGTGCAGAACCTGATGCTCGCGGCCCGCGCGCTCGGCCTGGGGACGGCGCTAACCACGGTCCATCGCGGGCGCCAGAAGGAGATCCGCGAACTGTTCGGCATCCCCGAGACCGTCGAGACTGCGGCGCTGATCCCGGTGGGCTGGCCGAAGGGCAAGTTCGGGAGCGGGTTCCGCAAGCCGGTCGAGGATGTGACGTACTGGGAGAAGTGGGGCGCGAAGAGGCCCTAAGACGAAGGGAGGGAAAGCGATGAGTGAGAGGAAACTGGCGATCTCGATCACGTACTGCGTGCCGTGAAACTACACGGCACGCGCCGCGTGGACGGCGCAGGAATTGCTGGCGACCTATGCGGACTTCACGAAGGGTCTGACGCTGGTGCCGGGGAGCGGCGGACAGTTCGAGGTGGTAGTCAACGGCGACCTGGTATTTTCCAAGAAGGCTGAGGGCCGCTACCCCGAGATCAAGGAGCTGAAGGAAGCCATCAATCGCTACCTGGAGTAGAGGCTTGCACACCATGAGGTCCGACGACACGAGCGCTCAGGACGGTGCTCGCGCGGGACGTGCGCGCGCGTAGAATTCGCCCAATTTCGGAGGTGACCGATGGCATTCCTCGACCGCGACGGCGTGCGGATCTCCTACGACGTGCAGGGGAGCGGCCCGGCCGTGCTCCTGAGTCATGGCTACAGCGCCACATCGCAGATGTGGGCACGGCAGGTAGAGGCGCTGAGGGACCGCTACCGGGTCATCACCTGGGACATGCGCGGCCACGGCCAATCGGACAGCCCGGATGACCAGGCCCTGTATTCCGAGGAGGCGACGTGCGGAGACATGGCGGGCATCCTGCGCGAGCTGGGCATCGGAAAGGCGGTCATCGGCGGCCTCTCGCTCGGGGGGTACATGTCGCTCGCGTTCAATGTGCGCTACCCGGAGATGGTGAGCGCTCTGATGCTGTTCGACACGGGCCCCGGGTACAAGAACCCCGTAGGGCGGGAGGGGTGGAACAAGACCGCTGAGGCGCGGGCGATCGCCTTCGAGACGAAAGGGCTCGAAGCGCTGGGCCGGGGCGCGGAAGTACGCATCGCGCAACACCGTTCGGCGGCGGGGCTGGCCAAGGCGGCGCGCGGGATGCTCGCGCAGTTCGACTCCCGGATCATCGAATCGCTCGAACGCATCGCGGTGCCCACCCTGGTGCTGGTGGGGGCCAACGACGAGCCGTTCCTGGGGGCGACCGACTACATGGCGAACAAGATCCCGGGCGCCCGGCGCGTGGTCATCCCCGATGCCGGTCACGCGGCGAACATCGACCAGCCGGAGGCGTTCAACGCGGCGGTAGAGCAGTTCCTCGGGGACCTGCAGCTCTCCTGACCCCCGGCCGCGACGCCAAACCCGCGCAGCCCGTGGTATGCTGTGCCCACATCGACCCCTTGTGAGGGTTTTCACTTGGCCTACTCGATCGTCGAAACGTGCATCGGCTGCACGGCCTGCACGAAGCGTTGTCCGACCAACGCCATTACGGGAGAGCGCAACGCGCTCCACGTCATCGATCCGACGTTGTGCATCGACTGTGGTGCGTGCGGCATCGTCTGCCCGCCCGAGGCAATCCTGGACACGTTCGGAAACGTCTGCCGGGCCGTGAAGAAGCACGAGTGGCCGAAGGCCGTGGTCATCGAGGAGAAGTGCATCGGCTCCGGCTGCGAGCTCTGCATCAACATCTGCCCGTTCGACGCACTCAGCCTGCAGCATTCCGACCGGATCGATGACTTCTTCGGTGTGAGCACGGTGGATGAGAAGAAGTGCACGGGCTGCCGGCTCTGCGAGGACGTCTGCGGGTGGGACGCCATCCACATCTTCCCGCTGAAGCACGAGGTTCTGAAGGACTGGAGCGAGCTCACGCCCGAGGAACAGAAGATCGTGACCGCGGCCCGCGAGGCGCTGAGGGTCACCTAGTCTGAGGCCCGGGGCGCCTGATGGGCGCCCGTTATCGTCACCCGAGGAGGGCGTTGACCCTGGCGGCCAGGTCGAGGTCTTTCGCCGTCACCCCACCGGCGTCGTGCGTCGAGAGGATCACGTCCACGCGGTTGTAGACCCAGTGGATTTCCGGGTGGTGATTTGCGACCTCGGCGGTGGCCGCCACGCGGACGACGAAGCCCAGGGCGGCGATATGGTCGGCGAAGATGAAGCGCCGGAAGATGCTCCGTTCGTCCTCGAACGTCCAGCCTTCGAGCGCGGCAAGGGCATGGCTGATTTCGGTATAGGTCAGGGGATTCGCCACCTGGTCACACCTCCACGTAACGGGGTCTTACCGGTTCGTAGTGGCCCGCGGGCATAGTATGGGGGGAGAGATGACGTGGGAACCGTCGGGGGAGAGACGCGTTTCACGGCGCTGGTTGCTGCGGACGGCGGGCATGGCCGCCGGTGCGGCCGGGCTGGCGGCGATGGGGTGCAGTGGCGGCTCGAAGCCGAGTCCAACGTCCTCGCCCCCTGGGGCCAGCACCCCGCCGACCTCGACGACCGGACCACGAACCCCTTCGCCAACGCCGCGCAGCGGGAAGCATGGCGAGACGCTGCGATACACGGGATATGTGCAGCGTGACGCATTCGCCGACCCCCACCGGACCCAGGCGGGACCGTTCTACGGCCAGCAGGCACTGGTCTTCAGCCGCCTGCTGACGTACGCCGACCAGGCGCAGGGCACCATCGTGGCGGACCTGGCGGAGAAACTGCCGGAGATGCCCGACGGCCAGACGCTGGTGTTCCGCATCAAGCCCGGGGCGCGCTGGCAGGACCTGCCGCCGCTCAACGGTCGAGAAGTGACCGCCGAGGACGTCAAGCATTCCATCGAGCGGCAACTGAGCGGCGACACCACGTTCGTCCGCGCTCCGCAGTGGTCGGCGATCGACAGCATGCAGGTGAGCGACCCGCGGACGATCACCTTCAAGCTCAAGGAACCGCGGGCGACCATGCAGCACCGGTTTGCCGACGTGAATTCGTTCATCGTGGCTCCCGAGCTGAGCGAAGGCAGCGGAGACATCGGGCTTCAGCGCCAGGTTGGCAGCGGGCCGTTCCAGTGGGTCGAATGGTCCGACGAGAAGTTTGCGAGTGTTCGCCGGAACCCGGGCTGGTTCGGGGGCGACGAGCGGCCGTATCTCGACGGGATGTCGCTCATCCAGCCGGCAACCACGGTGGAGGTGGAGGCGGGGCTCAGGACGAAGGACATCGACGTGGCATTCGTGGGGCGCGCGCTGGCCGACCGGCTGAAGCGGTCGCTGCCCGAGCTGGTGGAAAACACGGTCGGCCACTCGCTCTTTTTCGGTGTGCGCTTTTCGCTGGTGAACGCACCGTACAACGATCTTCGCTTCCGTTCGGCACTGACGATCGCCCTGGACCGGCGCGGCATGATCGACCGGTTCTTCGGGGGCGCCGGGGGCGTGAACCCGTGGATCAGCTGGCCCGTTTCCCGGTGGACTCTCCCGGAGAGCGAACTCACCTCGGTGCCGGGTTACCGGCCGGGAGCCGGCGGCAGGGCGGAAGACCTGCGCGAGGCGAAGGCGCTGCTCGACGCGTTCCTTTCGGAAAAGAAGCTGCCGGAAGGCGGGCTGCCCCTCCTGGTGCTCGATACGGCGGAAGCGGCGATTGGCATGGGACGCTTGATCTCCGAACAGCTTGCGCTGGGCCTGGGGCTCGACGTCAAAGTGTTCCCGGTCGACCTGGCGCGGCTTTCGAGCATGCTGCTCTCGGCGGAGGCGCCGTTCGCGGCAGGGCCGGACACGGGCTGGATCGACCTCGATGACTGGGTGTACCCGTACTTCCACAGCTCGGGGACGAAGAACAGCTTCCCGCTGGTGGATAAGGACCTGGATGCGCTCATCGACGCCCAGCGCATCGAATTCGACGCAGCGAAGCGTCAGCAGATCGGGTACGAAATCCAGCGCAGGCTGCTGGCGCTCAATGCCGGGGTGAACCTGGTCAGCGAGCGCGTGGTGACGCTGAGCTGGCCGTATGTGAAGGGCTTCCCGCTCGATACGGCCGATGGCTACCAGGACCGGCTGGCGAATTGCTGGATTGACCGGTCGGACCCGACGTTCCGCGGGCGGCGGTGAGTGCCTACCCGGCCAGGCGGACGTCGAACCGGTAGCCGGTACCGCGAACCGTCCGCACGGAGCGAGCAGCCGCCGTGCGGTCGAGCTTGCGGCGGATGTTGGACACGTGCCGCCGGAGGATTTGCAGATAGCGGGCATCCGCCTCGGCGCCCCAGCCGCGCTCGATGATTTCGGCGGCCGAGATGGTGCGGTTGGGCCTGGAGAGCAGGATGCCCAGGATCTCGGACTCCCGTTCGGTGAGCGTGATTTCGAGGCCGGGCAGGCGCAGGATGGACCGGACCGGGTCGAGTTCGTAGGGGCCGGCGACCACCAGGTCGGCTTCGCCGATGCCTTCGCGGGCCATGGCAAGGATTCGCCGGTGGACCTCGGGCGATTCGAGCGTGCCACGGACCAGGCCATCGATCTCAGGGCGGAAGGTGCCCGGGATCGCGAGCCCGGGCATGCCGGGATCGAGCAGGTAGAGCACGGGGACCAGGCGCCAGCGGCGGTGGAGGTGGAGGGCCGAGACGACGTCCTGCTGTTCGTCGACCGCCATCCCGCTGAGGACGAGGAGGTCGAAAACGCGCGTTGCGGCCTCGGCGAGCGCCTGTCGCGGGTCGTTCGAGATGGAGAAGGTGATATTCGCTCCGATGAGGCCACGGCCGGCGATGGCGCCGGGAGCGCCTGGTGCGATGGCGAGGACAGAAGGCATCGGGAACTCCAGAGAATGCCAGCTCAACGGTTGCCTGCGGGGCCCCTGGATTCCCTTCCCCCACATCAATCCGCCGGGACTCAGCGTAGGACCGGGGCGCCTGCCGCGTTATCGGGACAACCCCTGCATGGCTCGCGGCGGATGCCGAGGTGTGGCGCGGAATTCTGCTAGAAGCCTCGCTCGACGAGCCTCTTGGCGATTTCGCGGGGGTCGGGGTTGTAGGTGCCGTTCTGGATCTGTGCCCGCAGGGCGCGCACGCGTTCGGCCCGCACCTCCGGGGCCTCTTCCACGATCTCACGTGCGCGCGCGAGCTCGCGTGCGCCCGGCGTGATCCCGGCGCTATCGAGGCGGCCAGCACCGGCGGCGGGCGCCACCCGCTGGCGCGCGCTTGCCAGGTCGTACACGACGCCGCGCGCGGCACCGCTGCCGGACGTCTTTCTCACACCAGCCATGGGCATTCTCCTCCCTGGTCCAGCGGCACCATGCTAGGCATCGGCATGGCCGCTTTCAATGTCTGCAAGCACACCAACAACCACGAGACGGTGTTCGAGGTCGCGCGTGCAGGTGATGAGGGTGACGGTCGCCGCGCTATCGGAGCGAAGCACGTGGACGGCGTCCGGATCGACGACGAGCACGTCGCGGACGATGTAGGAATGGCGGGATGCGCCCGAATACACCTCGATCGCATCGCCAGGGGCGACCGCATCGAGGGAAGCGAAGACGGCGAGGTTGCGCCGATCGGCGACCGAGACATGGCCAGTGATGACCATGTTCCCCGGCTGGCCCGGCAGCGCCGAGTCGATGTGGTGGCCGGCGGCCCGCCAGGCCGTTTCCCACCGGGGCACACCGTCCTCGACCACGACTCCTACCTCGGTGACGGATGCATCGACACCGGCAGCGGGAATCACGATGCGGGAAGGAAGCCCCCCGCGGGAAATCGACGGATACGCCACCGCGCCGGCTGCGCCCTGGTCCCGGGGATTGCCGGCAAGGGTCACGCCCTCAACCGGAGGGGTGGAGGACCCGGTGTTGGCCATGCCGAACCATGCAATCGCCCCGGCCGCAACCACGCAGGCGGTGGCCAGCACAGACGAAGGCGAGAGGCTTGATCGAACGCTGCGGGCCATGCGTCCCCTTCCCGAGTGCCGCGCCAACGTGGCTGCCGGCCTGCCGTGAGTGTCGGCATTGGCGGGACGATCTTGACCGGCCGGCGGTGCCGGATCAGGCTCCGCTGGATGGCCAAACGGTGACAAATCGAGGGTTGAGCGGAAGTTTACAGAGCCGCCGGGCTGCGGCTACCGGCGCTTTACACAAGCCGCGTGGAAGCGGCGTAGGCGGCCCGGGTACGGCCGCCCGCGCGCAGCATCGTCATGCGCGCCGAGGTCTCGGCGAGGGCCGTTTCCAGGCCCTGGAGGATGGCGGAATCGATAGCGATGATTTCATCGAGCGTGGGCCGTTGCGCCTCGCTGACGCTTTCGATCGCGAGGCACAGGGCCTCGTGCTCGGCCCACGCCAGGGCAAACGTATCGTCGTCACCGGCGCCGAGGGCTTCCAGCGCCCGGCGAGCGGCCTCGAGAGCCTGTTCGAGCCGCGGATCGCCCATCTCAGGCGGCCGCTTCGGCGCCAGCCCGGGAGGGAGCATGGGAAGCGCGGAGGCCTGCGGTGGCCGTCCGCCAGGCTTCGCCGATCGTGGAGATGTGGCGCTCTACCTCGATCAACTTCTGCATGTCGCCGAGGGACGACTCGACGATGAGGCGCAGGCAATAGGCATAGATAGCGGCGAGGTTCTCGCTGATCTCGCCCTGGCTCATGTCGAGGGTGGCGCGCAGTTCCCCGATGATGAGGTAGGCGCGGTTGGTCTCGTCGTTGAATCCGCGGGTGTTGCCGTTTTCGTGGTGGAGGCGGGCCTTCTTGAGGGCCTTGACGGCGCCCTCATAGAGCATGGTCGTCAGCGTGATCGGGTCGGCCGTGGTGGCCTCGACAGTCCGGTAGGCAGCGTAGGGGTTGCTCGACATGCTGGTTGGCTGGCTCCTCTGGGTGCTCGATGAAGGGATCGGCCGGTTGGGCGTTGCAGCGTAGTGAGGAAATCCCACTATTACTTCTGGCTGGCGTTGGCGTTCATCCGGGCGGCCATCTGCTGGAGCGATGAGAGCACGCCCTGGGCGCGCGCCTGGGCCTGTTCCATGGCCGCGAACTTCTTTCGCAGGACCTCCATCTCTTTCTCGATCCGTTCCTCCATCAGGGTGATCCGCTCGGAGATATCGCGTGTGACGGCGTCGTAGGAATCCTGGCGCTTCTTCAGGACGCCTCCAGTGCCCGCCTGGTTTTCGGCGAACTGCTTCAGGCGCTGGATGACGCTCTGGGTAGAGGCAGTGACGTTCACGGTGTGGGTGCCTGCCTGGAGCACGCCGCCGATGGTGAGCGTCATCCCCGGGATGAGCGAGGCGTTGGTGCCCCCAGCCACGACCACCGCAGTCGAGGTCGTGGCCGGCGTGCCATTCGCCGGGGTGAAGACAGAGGTCAGATTCCCCGCCCCATCGTCGGTGATCACGTACTTGCCGGGCGTGGTGCCCGCGTAGGTGCCCGAGAGCCCGCTGATTGAACCGGTGCCGGCCGGATCGAGCGAGGCCGAGAGCGTGAGCGCGCTGAGCGCCGACTGGACCGCAGCCGGGTCGGCGGCGAGTGCCGCCTTGAACTTCGCCTCATCGAACTGGAGGGTGTTGGTCGTCCCGATGGCAGAGCCGACGGCCCCGAACGAGATACCGAGCTGCGAAAGCGTGGTGTACTGCCCGGGGAGGTTCAGCCCGGCGCTGGTGACGATGCTCCGCAGGTCGGACTTGAGCTGGCGCAGGCTGGCATCGCCGCTCAGCGGGCCCGCGGTGTTGTTGGTCTTCGAGCCATCGGCTTTCGTGGCGGCGTCGATCGCCTTCATCACGTTGTTGAACTCGGCGATGAACTCCTTGACCGCGGTGGTGGCAGCGGCGGCGTCCTGGCTCACGGTCACGGTGACCGGGGTGCCGCCGGTGAGCGCGGAGAGCGTAAGGCTGACGCCGTTGTAGCCAATCGTGTTGGTGGCCGAGCCCTGAGCGGGGCCTCCATCGATGGAGTACTCGGCGTTCTCGCCCATGGTCACGGGCGCCCCGATCAGTCCGAGCTTCGCGGCAAGGTCGCCCCCTGCGCCATCTTCCTCGACAGTGAGGGAGAGCGCGCCGGTGGCCTTATTCTGAATTCTGATGGTATCGCTGAGGGAGTCGTACTTCGCGGTCACGTTCGCCGCGCTCGCGTTGATGCGGTTGATGATGTCGGTCAAGGAGTCGTTCGCCGCGTTGTAGTCGACCTGGACGCCGTTGATTTTGATGAAGTGGTCGCCTGCGGCGGGCGCGCCGCCATTGAGCGACGTCTGGTCGAGCTTCTTCGAGAGACTCAGGCGCGCAATCGACGCGGTGGAGGACCGAGTAGAGCCCGAGGCCGAGGTCAGCAAGCCCGTGGCGTTCAGGAAGTTCGAGGTATCGGCGCCGTTGCCGAAGCTGATGTTGCCCTGGGTCGAGGTGATGGTCAGGATGCCCGGCCGGCCATAGGCGTCGTTGGTGATGGTGGCCGTCACCCCGATGGCGCTGGCGTTGATATCCGCGATGACGTCGTTGAGCGACATCTGCTTCGTGAAGGCGGCGCTGCTGGTCTTCGTCGTCGTGCCGCTCGCGGAGAGGAGATTCGTAGCAGAGAGGAAGTTCGAGGAGTCGGTCCCCGAGCCGAGGGTGATATTTCCCTGGGTAGAGGTGAGCGTGAGCTGATTGAGCCGGCCGTTGGCGTCGGCGGTGATGGAGGCCGTGATGCCGACGCCAGCGGCGTTGATGGCTGCGACCACGTCGTCGAGCGATTGCGTCGCGACATCGATGGTCAGCGTGGCGGAGCCGCCTGTCTCGGTCGCGATGGTGAAGGTGCCGCTCGTCACGGCCATGTCGAAGTTGGCGGAATCGAGGGTGACGGCGCTCTGCACGGCTGCCCCCCCGATGCTGAACGTCTGGGAGCCGCCGGTGGCTGTCGCGATGGTGAACGTGCCATTGGTTGGGACCGTGCCGAAGTTCGACTCGCGCATCGAGGTCGCGGCATCGATGCCCGCAGAAATCGGCGTACCGGCGAGGGACGTGGAGCTCGCGAGCCGTGTCACGTCAACGGTAAAGGAGCCCAGGGTGGAGCTGGGCGTGGCCGATGCGCTGACGGCCGAACCGGAGGCGGAGGCGGTGCGGCCGCTCACGGAATTGAGGCCGGAGAGGGTGTTGAGCTTCGAGAGGAAGTTGCCCATCGCCGACTGGATGGAGGCGAGGGCGCTCTTCCGCGCGGAGGCCTGTTTGCTCTTCACTTCGAGCTGGTTGACCGCCCGCATGCGCACCTGGGTGAGCTGGGCGATGACGGCCTCGGTATCGAAGGTGGAGAAGAAGCCACCGATGCGGATGGGGTCGGACATGAGCTAGCCCCTGCGTTCGACGAGCAGTCCGCCGGCAGCTTCCTCGCTCGCCAGGCGCCAGAGATCGTCGGCTTTGATGCGGGCGATGACCTCCCCGGTCGTAACGTCGCGGACGAGGATCGCGACCATGATCCCGGTGGCATCCACGACGTAGTCCACTTCGCAGGTCTCCGGAGCGCGAGACGGCGCCAGCATGGCGACCAGCCGTTCGCGCGTGGATTTCTGGCGCCGGGGCTGGTGCTGGTCCCGGCCGCGGCGGTCAGACGGACCCCAGCTCACCGCCTCGGTGGAGGTGTGGACGGGGTCGATCGCAGCCAGTCTAAGGTCGGCCATGGCGGCGCATCCCTTCAGGAGACTACCTAATCATCGAGCGGGGAGGCCGGATCTTGAGTGCAGGGAAGTGGCGAAACGGAAACGGCCCCCTCCGCGTGGCGGAGGGGGCCGGGATTGTGGCGGAACCGGGGCTTAGCCGCGGAGGAGGCTCAGCACGCTCTGCGACGCCTGGTTCGCCTGGGCGAGGACGGCGGTGCCGGCCTGCTGCAGGATCTGGTTGCTGGCCATCTCGCTGGAGAGGGCGGCGACGTCGGCGTCGCGGATGCGGCTCTCGCTGGCCGTCAGGTTCTCGACGGCGACGCCGAGGCTGTTCACCGTGTGCTCGAGGCGGTTCTGGGCCGCGCCGAGGTCGCTCCGGCGGGTGTTGAGCGTGG
>JBBIVC010000005.1:6210-22646 GCA_037439905.1 Thermoflexus sp. | reverse complement strand
GCGGCCTGGGCAAGGCCATGCCCGGCATTAGCGTCTCATCGCTCGCCGAAAAGGAACTGCTCGCGACTCGCGGCTGGTAGACCGGGCCCGCCGGCGCAGACATACTGGAGGGGGTGTGGCGGATTCCGCTCCGCCCCCGCGTTCCTCGGCTCGCCCGGCACGTCCCCGGCGAGCATGGGCGGCGCAAGTTCGGCCATTCGCTGGCCGGGCAACGGCGCTTAGTCTGCGTGCTCAACCGCGGCGAAGAGCTCTGCCAGCCTGCAGCTGAACCCGGGCAGCACGTCTTCGCCGTCCAGGCTCCCGTCCGGTGCGATCTCTGTGCGCGGCCGGCCGGCTCCGAGCACGTGCGCCCGCCGCGTCCCCGGGTAGATCACCCAGATCAGTGGGATTCCGGCCTCCCGGTACTCGTCGAGTTTCTGCTCGAACGCCTCAATCTCATCGCCGGGCGAAACGACCTCGACCACCAGGTCGGGCACAACCGTCAGCCACCCGGCCGGGGGCTTCTCGCCAGGCAGCCGGCCCTTGCGAATGAACACCAGGTCGGGCTTGCGCACGCGCCCCGGCCGGTTCGGCCAGATCGCGATCCCCGTCTCCTGCGGAAAGACCCAGCCGAGGGGATTCGTCTGGAGGAAGAGCCGGACAACAAAGAGAAGTTCGCCGCCGATCCAGCTAGAGATGCTGCCCATCGGTACCTCCACGATCTGTCCGTCCACGAGTTCCGCCCCTTCGTTCTCGGGTATGTGGAGGAATTCCTCGGCCGTCACCGGACGGGCCGGCGCAGGTGCTGTCATGCGCACCATCGTACCAGATCCGCCGGCCCTACCCGTACACCAGCGCCCGGTCGATCATCGCCCGGCTGATGACCACGCGCTGAACCTGGCTCGTGCCCTCGACAATCATGAGCTGGCGCGCATCGCGGTAATGGCGCTCCAGCGGGTGGTCCTTCATGTATCCCTGCGCACCGAGGACCTGGAGCGCGTCGAACGCTACCCGGTTGGCCATCTCCGTTGCATACGCCTTGGCGATGGAGAGGTGGTGGGCGTATTCCTTCATGAACTTCCCCTGGTCCACCAGCCACGCCGCCTTGTAGACCAGGTTCCTCGCCGCCTCTATCTGGATGGCCATGTCCGCGAACATGAACTGGATCGCCTCAAAATCGATCACCGAGCTCCCAAAGGCTTTCCGCTCGCGCGCCCACTCCATCGCATAACCCGCGGCTCCCTCGGCGAGGCCCACCCCTCGCGCCCCAACCGTCGGCCGCATGGAATTCAGCGTCAGCATCGCATGGTTGAACCCCGCACCCTCCACCCCGCCCAGGAGGTTCTCGGCAGGCACACGCACGTCCTGGAAGCTGAAGTGGGCCGTGGGCACGCTGCGTACGCCCATCTTGTCGTCGGTCCGGTCAATCACCACGCCGGGCGCATGCGCATCGACCACGAAGGCACTGATGCCCTTCGCCCCGGGTCCGCCCGTGCGAGCGAACACCGTCAGCTGGTCGGCCACCGTGCCCCCGGAGATGTACACCTTGTTACCGTTCAGGATGTAGTCATCGCCGTCGCGTACCGCCCGGGTTTCGAGATTCGCCGCATCGGAACCGTGGTCCGGCTCGGTCAGGCAGAACGCTGCCTTCTGATCGCCGCTGCACAGCGCGGGGAGCCACCTCTGCTGCTGCTCGGGAGTCCCCCCGAACATAATCGGACGCGAGGGCAGGCCGCTCAGCACCAGCATCAGCCCCGCCCCGCATTCGTACTTCGCCACCTCCTCGATGGCCAGGCACAGCGGGAGGATCCCGTTGCCCGTCCCCCCCATCGATTCCGGGATGGCCATGCCCAGCAGCCCCGCCTTCTTGAATGCTTCGAAGAAGTCGTGCGGATATTCCCCGGTCTCGTCGACTTCCTTCGCTCGCGGTGCGACCACCTCGCGAGCGATCCGGCGAGCCGTGTCCTTGATCAGGCGGTGCTCTTCCGAGAGTTCGAATTCCATGGTGGTCCTCCTGCGGCGGTGCCTCGCTATTGAACCACGAAGGATCCCGGCGATACAGGTTCGCCCGCTATTCGTAGCGCAGCGCTTCCGCCACGGGCACGCGCGCCGCTCCCCGGCTCGGCCACCACGTCATCGCCAGGGAGAACGCGAACGACGCCCCGATGACCACCAGGATCTCCGGCCACGGCATGGCGAACGCAATATCGGCGCCGCCGGTGAAGCTGTCCGAGGTCAGCAGGCTCCACCCGAGGATCACACCCCCCACGACACCCGACAGGATCCCCATCACCGCGATGAAACTCGATTCCAGCAGAAACGTCAGGGTGACGGTCCCGCGCTGGTAGCCGATAGCCCGCAACATCCCGATCTGCTGCCGCCGTTCGACGACCGACCGGAAGGCGATGACGCCCAGCCCCGCAATGCCGACGACTAACCCCAGCGCCATGAACGACTGGAACATCCGGTTGAACGCCGTGTTCGCCGCCTTCATGTCGTCCAGGATGCCCTGCACCGGTTCGGCTTCGACGCCCTTCACCGCCAGCGCTGACTCGATGAGCCGCGCCGCCTCGCCCGCATCGCTGCCTTCCTCCAGCCGGAGGTACGTGCGCTGGTAGAGCGGCTCACCGCGCAGCTCGCGATAGGCCGCCTCGTTCACGTAGATCCCGCCCCACGTTCGCCCGGGAAGCTGGGCGCGGAGCGCTCCCACCACCGTCACGGTCTTCGTGATGCCCGACGGTGTCGTCAACTCGAGCGAGAACGGCGCAAACCGGTCGTCTGTCACCGTAACGCCCTTCGCGCTCCACTCGTACGCCTCATTGAACGAGAGGCCCACGACCGAACCATCGACAAGCGCGAGCTCCGGGTCCTCCATCACCGCGCTCCAGACCGCGGCCTCGTCGCTGTACCCTTCGGCCCACGCATCAAGCGTCGTGCCCAGGTCGCTGAAGAACGCCCGGTCGGCTCCGATCAGCGGGTAGTAGCCCCTGCTCGCGTTGGGTGCCGCCTGTGCCACCAGGATGGGGCCACCCCCGGCCGTGGTCCGGCCAGAACCGGCGATCTGAGCGGCAACCGGGCTGCCAGCCTCGGCGAGCGCGCCAGGTACATCCCTCACCGCGCTCTCGGGATTCGTGGTCACCACCAGGTCCAGGTTCCCGCGGGCATCCCCGCCGAGGAACGCGGTATCGAAGTTCGCCAGCAGCACGCTGAACACGGTGAGCGAGAACACGATGAGCGAGAACATCGCGATCGTCATCCCGGTCCGGAACTGGTTCGAAAGCGGATACGCCACGGCCATCTTCAGGGCCGGCGTGAGCGCCGGGAACCGCGCCGCGACCGCTGCGAGCGCTGCCGTGGGGATGAGCAGCCCCGCCACAAGATAGAACAGCTCGCCCATGCCGTCGGCACGGTCGCCAAGCGCCGCGGCAATGCCCACCGCCGAACCCGCGGCAAGCACCAGCCCGCCGGTCACGGCATACGCAGCCGCTCCCTCGCCCCCGCGGAAGAGGCTGGTGAGCAGCCGCGCGTTGTAGATGATGACCAGCGTGAACGCGACCACAATCATGATCCCGGAGAGAACGAACATCTCGATGTCGGCCTGGAACTCGCCGAACAGCCGATCGTGCAGGTTCCCCGGCAGCAGCCAGTACGCCCCCAGTACCAGCCCCACCGTTGTCCAGAGAGGCCGCGCCGGGGTGTTCAGATGCCGCGCAATCGCCGCTGCCGAAAGCGGGATCAGCGAAACGCCCAGCGCAAACGGAAACAGGACTTCGCTCGATTTGCCGAGCGCGATGAACAGCACGCCGAGGACAATGCCCAGCGGCCCGAGGATCCACGCCCATGCCAGCCCCAGGCCCTTGCGCAACAGCCACCAGGCCCCCAGCGGCGGCACCACCAGTGCGGGCACACCCGCGAACACCCACTTCCAGCGCGTGCGCCGCCGTTGCGGGGGGCGCCGGCCATCGGGCAGCTGGCGGATAGCGGCGACGATGTTCACGTGGCTCGCCTTGAGCGAGGCGAACACCACCGTGATGAACGTAATCACCACACCAAGGCTGTACCCCACAACCACCGAGGGAGCGGTGATCTTCATCTCGATCAGCGAGAAGTAGTCGCCGCCAACCTGCTTCAGCAACACCTGGGTCAGCCCGTACGATGCCGCGATCCCCAGGACCACCCCGATGAGCCCCGCCAGGAGCGAGTACGCCATCCCTTCGGCGACAAACGACTGGACGAGGTGCCCACGCTGGGCGCCGACCGCCCGCGCCATCCCCATCTCCGAGCGCCGCTCGGCCGCGAGCATCACGAAGATCATGAAGATGAGCATCACCCCGGCGGCCATCGAAAACATCCCCAGCACCAGGAACAGCGTGGTGAACAGGTTGCCGTTGAATTCTGCCTGCTCAACCAGGTCCTTCTTCACGGTCAGGACCTCAACCGGCTGTTCCGCGGGGAGCCCCCCTTTGCTGGCGAACACCCCGGCGCCGGCTCCTTCGAGGTACGCGCGGATCCGCGCGGCGGCCGGGCCCGCGCTGTCGATCGTGGTCCGCACCCCGCCGTCCAGCGAGACGGTAAGCGCGCTGATCTCGCCGTGTTCGAGCCCGGCGAGACCGCGCAGCATATCGATGGGAAGCACCAGCCCGCCCGGCGCCGATGAGAAGCTCATGCCCAGCACGCCAGAGGCCAGCTCGTCGCGCACGATGCCGGCAACCCGCACATTGGCAACCCGGTCGCCCAGGTGGATCGTCAGCCCGTCCCCGGTCATCGCGTGGAGCTCGCGCGCCGCCCGCTCGCTCAGGTACACCTGGCCCTCGCGCAGGTCTCCCACCGAAACATGCTCGCCCGAGCTGAGCGTGAGCCCGCCCGCACGGTCGAGCCGTTCACCGTCGACCCCGGCGAGAAGGATGGCCGGCTTCGCATCGGCCGTGCGCAAATTCGTGACCGGCGCGGTCATCCGCAGCATCGGCTGGAAGGCCACGATCTCCGGGTCGCCGGCGAAAGCCTCCTCCAGGTCGGCTACCACTGCCTCGTTCACGAAGACCTGCTCGCCGCGCTCCGCCACCCCGCTGTCGCTGAAGTACTGGGGCTCACCAGTCCAGCTGATCTCCAGGTCTTGCCGCCCGAAGAGCCGGTACGCGTCCCGGGTGAGCGAGTGGTCGACCGTGTCCCCGGTGACAAACGCGGCGGTCGTGATCAGGGTCCCGAGCGCAAGCCCGACGACCACGAGCACCGATTGCAGCCCACGACGCGCGATGTTCCGCAGGCCGAAATTGAACATCGTGCGGTTGGAAAGGCCGATAAAGGCCACGCTCAGTAGCGCCAGGCCAAGCAGTCCGGCCAGCACAATGGCGAGGGTCGTCATCGGCAGGCCGAACAGTTCTTTCACCGCCGCACTTCCTCATCCACGATGAGCCCGTCGCGCATCCTGACGATGCGGTTGCAGCGCGCGCCCACGCCAGGGTCGTGCGTCACGATCACGAACGTCAGCCCATGCTCGCGGTTCAGCGTCTCCATCAGCGTCATGATGTCGTCGGCGGTCTTCGAATCGAGCGCGCCCGTCGGTTCATCGGCCCACACGATCTCCGGCCGGTTCACCAGCGAACGTGCAATGGTCACGCGCTGGCGCTGCCCGCCGCTCAGCTGCGAAGGCCGCTGATGGCCCAGGTGCCGCAACTCGACCGTCTCCAGCGCTTCGAGGGCCCGTGCCCTGGCCTCTCGTGGGCTCACGCCCGAGACGATGAGCGGCAGCTCCACGTTCTCTACCGCCGAAAGCACCGGCAGCAGGTTGTACGTCTGGAACACGAACCCCATCTTCTGGGCCCGGAACGCGGTCCGCGTCTTATCGGAAAGCTCCGCCAGGTTCGCGCCCGCAATCCGGACCGTTCCCGCATCGACGACATCCAGGCCGCTGGCGCAGTTCAGGAGCGTGGTCTTGCCACAACCCGAGGGGCCCATGATCGCGACCATCTCGCCCCGCTCCACCGAGAGGCTGACACCTCGCAGCGCGCGCACCTGCTGCGTCCCCCCGTCGTAGGTCTTCACCACGTTATCGATCTCGATGATCGGCGTGCTCGCCGTCTCGCCCTCGATTCGTTGCGTTTGCATCAGGGTCATGGTGTCTCCCTCCTTCCGCTCGACCGGCCGGGCTGCGCCCGGTTGTTCCTTCCGCTGATGATTCAGGGTGCGTGCGGCCTGCGATCAGGCCGCGGTCACCGGATCCCCCGGACCCGGCCCCGCGATCGATCGGATGACATCGAACAGCCGCCCGATGCCCTCCTGCTTGCCCACGAACGCGCATGCCCCGGCAGCCTGCGCCGCCCTCCGCGTGTTCAGGTCGTCGTGCATCGAGAGGATGACCACCCGGGTCCCCGGCAACAGGTCCTGCAGGTTCCGCGTCGCGCCAATGCCATCCAGCCCTCGCATGCGGACATCCATCACCACCACGTCGGGCTGAAGGGCTGCCGCAAGCTCCACGGCTTCTGCCCCCTCGTCCGCCTCCCCGATGACTTCGAAGTCGGGCTCGCCGGCCATGCACATCCGCAAGCCCTGGCGCACGCGCGCTTCGTCGTCAACAAGGAGGAGGCGAATCGACAAGTCCATCACCCTTCCAACAGTACTGGCGGCCGCCCCGCGAAGCGTCCCACTGCCGGTTGGTTCACACACGAGAACTTCGAGGGAATGCGATCTCCGCCAAAGGGAGGAGGAAGGTTCACTCCAAACGCGGTGATATAGTCTCGCAATGCGCGTGCCCGAGTCTGTTCTGCGCCCCCGGGAGCTCCGATGACCATCCGGATCGTGATCGCGGACGACCATGCCGTCGTCCGCCAGGGCCTCAAAATGTTCCTCCTCGATGACCCTGAGTTCGTTGTCGTCGGCGAAGCCCAAAACGGCGCGGAAGCGCTCAAGCTCGCCCACGAGCTCAACCCCGATGTCATCCTGATGGACCTCTTGATGCCCGTGATGGATGGCATCACCGCCATTGGCCGCGTCCGTCGCGAATGCCCCGATACCGAGGTCATCGCGCTAACATCCGTCCTCGAGGATGCCTCCGTCGTCGGTGCCGTCCGGGCGGGAGCCATCGGCTACCTTTTGAAGGACACGCAGGCCGATGAGCTCATCCGCTCCATCAAGGCCGCCGCCAATGGCCAGGTCCAGCTTTCGCCACAGGCCGCGGCCCGCCTCGTCCGCGAGGTCCGCGCGCCCGAAAGCCCGGAGTCGCTGACCGAGCGCGAAATCGACGTCCTCCGGCTCCTCGCCCAGGGCAAGGCGAACAAGGAGATCGCCCAGGCCCTCGTCATCGGCGAGAACACCGTGAAGACGCACGTGTCGAGCATCCTCCTCAAGCTCGGCGTCCAGAGCCGAACCCAGGCCGCACTCTACGCGCGCCAGATCGGGCTCGGCCCGGTCGATTAACCCAACTTCGAGACCCGCGTGCGCACCGTCCCCCTCCGGCTCGGCCCCAAGCTCAACCTGTCGCTCCTGCTCTTCATCGTCGTGCTCGGGGCCGCCACCGCGGCGCTTGTCCTCTTCGGGTTCCACCGCACCCAGGACAACGCCGCCCGGACCAGCCGCGATGGCCTCGAACGCCAGGGCGTCAAAACACTCCTGGGCAACGCCGAAACCCAGGCCTACATCGGCCAGCTCCAGTTCTTCCCCGCCATCGAATGGGGCCACCAGTCGGCCAGGTACATGGCCGTCGCGCCCTATGAATCCACCCTGCCGGCGCCGGAAGTCCCGGTGCTCAAGCCGGATGCCGAGGGCAACCTCCACGATACGCGCGCCGTTCGTCTTACCGATATCTTCGTCCCTGCAGGCGCTCCCACGGCCGGCGTGGAGCGAGACCTGCGCGACTCGGCCCCCCTCGATACCCTCTTCCCCAGCCTCATGGCCGATTTCCCCGGCCGCCTGACCGAGGACAACTTCCGGCCCATAGCCGTCTACTACATCGGCCCCAGCGGTGCGCTCCGCCACTACCCCGCCACCGGCGAGCTCCAGCGCCTCGCGTCCGGCCTCTCCACCAGCGTCTCCCTCGACCTTGCCACGCGCGTCGGGCCCGAACAGAACCCGGAACGCTCCACCGTATGGACCACGCCCTACCAGGACGAGGTCAGCAAGAGCCTCGTCGTCACCGCCTACACGCCCGTGTACTTCGCCGATGAGTTCCGCGGTGTCATCGGCGTCGACCTCTCCATCGACCGCCTCATCGACCAGATCAACATGGTCCGGCCCACGCCAACCGGCTTCGCCTTCTACATCGATGGCGATGGCCAGGTGCTCCGCACCAACGCCTTCGACCTTGTCGAAATGGCCCGCGATGACCCCCAGAACCTCGCCTTCCACCGCGTGGTGGAAGAGATGCTCGCCGGCCAGTCCGATGTCGCCCGCGTCCGCCTCGGCAGCCGCGAAATGTTCGTGGCCTATGCGCCGCTCAGCGAAGTCGGCGGCAGCTTCGCCATGGCCGCGCCCGTGGACGAGATCACCCAGGAGGCCGCGAGCGTCGCCTCCTCCATCAACAACGAAGCCAACCGCACCGTCGGCTTCATCCTCCTGACCATGCTCTGCCTGTTCGTCGTGGCCCTCGGCGGCACTGCCTGGCTCAACCGGCGCGTCTTCCTCCAGCCGATCGATGCGCTCGTCAGCGGCACGCGGGCCGTCGCCGCCGGCAACTTCAACGCCACCATCCCGGTCCGCTCGAACGACGAGCTCGGCGACCTCGCCGCCTCGTTCAACCGCATGATCGACGAGATTCGCGCCCGCAACGAAGCGCTCCAGCGCGAGATCCTCGAACGCGAACGGACCACGCTCGCCCTCGCCGAGCGCGAGGAGGGCTTCCGTAACATCTTCGAATCGACGAGCGACGCCCTCTTCATCACCGACCTCGAAGACCGAATCGTCGATGCCAACCCCGCCGCCATCCAGATGCACGGGTATACGCTCGAAGAGCTCCGTGCGCTTGAACCCTTTGCCCTCGTCCACCCCGGCTCCCGCACCGATACGGGCGAATACCTGGAGACCGTCACCTCTGGCCGGACCTACCGCGGCCGATCGGTCCAGCTCAGGAAGGACGGAACCAGCTTCATCGCCGACGTCCTCGGAACCGCCATCACCTACCAGGGCAGGCCGCACATCCTGGCTGTCATCCGCGATGTGAGCGAAGAAGCCGAGCAACAGCGCCTTCTCGAACAGCGCGTCGATGAGCGCACCCGGGAGTTGCGCGCACTCCTCCAGGTCTCCAGCAACGTCTCTTCCACGCTCGACCCCGGCGAGCTCCTCGGCCTCGTGCTCGACCAGGTCCGCGACGTCATCCCTTACACCGGCGCCTCGATGCTCGTCGTCGAGGGCGACCAGCTTGTCGTTCGCGAAGCCCGCGGGCCCGAGTCTTCCGGGTCGAGCGGTCCCGCCCTCCAGAAGTTCTCGGTCGAAGGCCTCAACACGTTCTGGCGCCCACTCCTCGAACGCCAGCCCATCATCGTCGATGACGTCCGCGGCGATGACTTCTACGCCCGGCACTTCCGCGGCGCGGTTGGCGGCGCGCTCGATTCCACGTTCTCCAGGATCGTATCGTGGCTGGCCCTCCCAATGGTGCAGAAGGGCCGCTTCGTCGGGATGATTGCGCTCTCATCCGATAAGCCCGCGGCCTTCACCCGGCGCGAGGCCGACCTCGGCATGGCCATCGCCAACCAGGCCGCCATCGCCATCGAGAACGCGCACCTCTTCGCCGAAGCCGAGCGGCGGGCCCGGGAAATGACCGCCCTCTCCCGCATCGCCACCTCGCTCGACCTCGAACGCTCCGTGAAGAGCACCCTCGATAACCTTGCCCAGCGCATGGTCGAATCGACCGGCGCCACCGCGTGCTCGGTCAGCACCCTCACCGAGGATGGCATGCTCTTGCTGGGCGGCACCTACGGCCTCCCCGAGGGGTTCCTCGAGGCCGTTGCCGCTGGCCACCACCGCGGCGCGCCGCGCCCCAACCAGGTCGCCCTGCAGAGCGGCGGGCCGTACATCCTGCGCCATCTCAAGGCCCGTACACTCGCCGAACCCCTCTACGCCGAGCTCCACGACGTGATCCGCAACGAACCGTGGGACACCCTCGTCATCGTGCCCATGCGTTTCGGCGAACGCGACCTCGGCACCATCGAAAACTATTACCTGGCGTCGGATGAGCCGGATGAACGCGAGATTCGCCTCATCACCGCCATGGCCCGCCAGGCCGCGACCGCCATCGAAAACGCCCTGCTCTTCGCCCAGACCGAAAAGCGCGTCCGCCAGCTCGAGGCCCTCACGCGCATCGCCGCCAGTTTCACCCTCGAAAGCTCGATCGAAAAGCTGATGAACGCCATCGCCGCCGAGGTCCTGACCGCTACCAGCGCCGTCTCCGCAACAATCACCGTCACCGGCGAAAAGGGGATCCGGCCCCTGCGCATCGTCGGGGTCGCCGGCCAATCGCAAGAGTTCGTCGATGCCATGCAAGAGGCCTACGCCGCCGGTGCCGCCTCCTCGGCCGAAGTCGCCATCCGTGAACGCCGCCCGGTGTTCCTGCCAAACATGCGCCTCGACAGGCTCAACGACCCGCGCTACGCCGCCGCCCGCCGTTTCTTCGAAACCGCCAACTGGGACTCCGTGCTCGTGGTCCCCATCATCTACGGCGAACGCCCGCTCGGCGTGATGACCGTCGCCTACGCCGGCGTGGAGCCACCCGGCAAGGAGGAAAGCGGCTTCATCGAGGCGATCGCCGACCAGACGGCCCTCGCCATCGAGAACGCACGCCTCTATCAGCGCGCCTCGGCTGCCGCTGCCCTCGAAGAGCGCCAGCGCCTCGCCCGCGAGCTCCACGACTCCGTTTCGCAGGCGCTCTACGGGATTGCCCTCGGGGCGCGTACCGCCCGGCGCCGCCTCGGCGACGATGGCCCCCCGAACGTCGTCGAGCCCCTCGACTACGTGCTCTCGCTCGCCGAGGCCGGCCTCACCGAGATGCGCGCGCTCATCTTCGAACTGCGCCCCGAGTCCATCGCCACCGAAGGACTCGTTGCCGCCATCGGCCGCCAGGTCGCCGCTACCCAGGCTCGCTACGGCATTACCGTCGAAGCGGACCTGTGCGAGGAGCCCGACGTCGCCATCGAGGCCAAGGAGGCCGTCTACCGCATCGCCCAGGAAACGCTCCACAACACCGTCAAACATGCCCGGGCCACGCGGGTGCAGGTCAACCTCGAATCCGACGGCGCCAACCTGCGGCTCTCCATCCGCGACAACGGCCAGGGGTTCGACCCATCCGGTGAGTTCCCCGGCCACCTCGGCCTGCGCTCCATGCGCGAGCGCGCCCAGGGAGTCCGCGGCGCCCTCGACATCGCAAGCTCGCCCGGCGAGGGCACCACAGTCACCCTCACCGTCCCCGTATAAGCGGCGGCCTACCTGCGCGTCCGCGGGTCGAGCGCGTCGCGCAGCCCGTCGCCGAGGAAGGTGAAGCACAGCATCAGCGCCGCAATGACGGCCGAGGGCACGGCGATCATCCACTCATTCACCCGAACGTAGGCGTATCCCTCGGCCACAAGCGTTCCCAGGCTCGCGGTTGGCGGCGGCAGCCCGAATCCGATGAAGCCCAGGAACGCCTCGGCGAAGATCGCCGTCGGAATGCCGAAGGTGACAGCGACGATCACCGGCCCGAGAGTGTTCGGGAGCATGTGGACGAAAACGATCCGGCGCTCGCTCGCACCCATCGACCGCGCGGCCATCACGTACTCCATGTCCTTCAGCGCCAGCATCTGCCCGCGCACAAGCCGCGCCAGCGTCACCCAGCCCACGAACGAAATCGCCAGGATCACCTGGAGCAACGGCCCCGGCAGCCCCGGCAGCTGCGGGTCGCCGGTCCCGATGATCGGCCAATCGCGCTGCGAAAGCACGGCCCGCATCAAAATGATCGCGAGCAGGTCGGGGAAGGCATACATCAGATCGGTGAAGCGCATCAGCACGCCGTCGGTCCAGCGCGAGCCCAGCGCCGCCCCCGCTCCCACCAGGATCCCCACGCACAGCACCACGAACTGGGTGCCAATGCCGATCTTCAGCGAGATGCGCGTCCCCTCCCACGTCCGCGCCCACGTGTCGCGCCCAAGGTTGTCGGTGCCAAGCCAATGGCTCCCGGTCGGGCCCGTCAGGATCTCCTCGTACTGCTGCTCCGAGGGCCGGTATCGGCCCACCACCTCGGATACGCCCGCCAGCGTCGCCAGCGCGATGAGCAAGAGCAGGATGACCCCACCCGCCATCGCCAGCTTGTTCCGCCGGAGGCGTTGGAAGGCTACCCCCCAGAGGCCGAGTTGTTTCCGCGGGCGTTCAAATCCACCGTCGGCCAGGATGGCCGCTCGTTCTGAAATGCTCATGAGTAGCGAATCCTGGGGTTCACAATCGCGTAGCTGATGTCGACCGCCAGGTTCAGCAGCGCGATGACCGTCGCGTAAAGCAGCGTCATGCCCATGATCACCCCGTAATCCCGCACGCCCACTGCCTCCACGAACGACCGCCCGATCCCGGGGATCGCAAAATAGTGCTCGATGACAAACGACCCGGTGATGAGCGCCGCCAGGATCGGCCCGAGGACGGTGAGCACGGGCACCATCGCGTTCCGCACCGCGTGCTGCATCACCACGTGGAATTCGCCCACGCCCTTCGCGCGCGCCGTGCGGATGTAATCCTGGCGCAGCACCTCCAGCATCGATGCGCGCGTGATCCGCGCGATGAATGCCGCCGGGTACATGCCCAGCCCGATCACCGGCAGCACCATCTGCCGCGGGTTGCCAAACTCCCACCCGATGACATCGAACCAGCCCAGGCGGAGGGCAAAGAACAGCACCAGGAACACCGAGAGCACGAAGTTCGGCACCGCTGCCCCCGCCGTCGCCACGAACACGCCGATGTAGTCCATCGGCCCGTTCTGCTTCACCGCCGAGATCACGCCAAGCGTGACGCCGGCAATCAGCGCGAAGGCGAAGGCGCAAAGCCCGAGCTGCAGCGTCTGCGGGAATCCGTCGCCGATCACCTCGCTCACCGGCCGGTTCTGCCGGAACGAAAGGCCAAGGTCACCGCGGACGAGGTTACCCAGGAAGTCCAGGTACTGCTCGGCCAGCGGGCCGTCCAGGTTGTACTTCCGTTCGAGCGCGGCGACCGTCGCAGGGGGCAGAGGCTTCTCGTTGTCGAACGGGCCCCCGGGTACGGCGTGCATCAGGAAGAAGGTGATGGTGGCGATCGCCCACAGCAGGGGAACCATCACCAGCAAGCGGCGAAGGATATACGCGGTCATGGGATGCTCTCGGGAAAGCGATGGGGCTGGCAGCAATCGCTGCCAGCCCCTTGCGATTCGGCCCTTACTTGTCCAGGTACCAGGCCTCGACGTTCCAGTCGCCCGCCAGGTGCGCGTCCAGCGGGCTCACATTCTCCCGCGGCCCCTTGAGACCGGGCTTGATGAGGTAATTGAACGACTCCTGGTAGAGCACGGGCCCAACCAGCATCGGGTCGGCGCTGAGCAGCTTGTTGATCTCCTGGTACTGCTTCCGGCGCTCTTCGTCGTTCGTATTGAAGTAGGCCTTCTTGAACAGGTCATCGAGCTGCCTGTCCGCAACACCGTAGTGGTTGTTCGCGCCATCGCTGTTGAACAGCCCCGCTACCCAGTTCTCCGGGTCCGGGTAGTCCTGCGTCCAGCCGCCCGGGAAGAGCTCGTAATCCTCACTCGTAAACCGCGATGCCCGCGTCTTCGAGTCCACCACTTCGATCTTGATGTCGATGTTGAGGATCTTCTTCCACTGCTCCTTCAGGAACTCCGCCGTCGCCTTCCGGTCCGGCACATCGTTCACCACGATGGTCAGCTCCGGGAACCCCTTGCCATCCGGGTAGCCGGCATCGGCCAGGTTCTTCTTCGCCGCTTCCGGGTTGAAACCCACGATCGCATCGAACGTCTTTTCGGTCACACCCCCACCGACCACGGCCGGGGGCATCCAGGTGGTGCTCGGGATGTACGCGCCCTGGAATGCGACCTTGTTCAGCGTCTCCCGGTCGGTCGCCTGGGAAAGGGCGAGCCGGACCTTCGGGTTATCGAGCGGCTTCTTCTTCAGGTTCATGTGCACCGCCCGGGTGGTCACCCCGCCCACCTGCAGGAACTCCTTGCCCAGCTTCGGGTCGGCCTTGATCGCGGTCAGGTTCGTCAGGTTCGCCCGGGTCAGGTCGATCTGGTCCGCGCGGTACGCGTTCTCGGCGACATCGAGCTTATCGATGTACTTCATCGTGATCTTGTCGAGGTTCGCTGGCGCCCCCGCCCAGTTCTCGTTCCGCACGAGCACGGCCGAGTCCTTGGCGGTGTAGCTCGCGATCTTGTACGGGCCGTTGTAGGCGAGCTTCGTCACGTCCGGCCAGGCTTGCCCCGGGTCGGTCACGATGTGGCTCGGCGAAGGGAACGTCATCCACAGCGAGAGAATCATCGGGAACGTCGGTTGGGGGTTCTCCAGCCTGAACTCCACCGTGGTGTCGTCGAGTGCCTTCACGCCCACCGCTTCCTGGAGCTTCTTCTTCTCGTCCGCGCTCTTCTCGGCCGCGGCGTAGTACTCGTCGCAGCCCACGATGTTGCTGATCGTGTCCTTGTAGTTCCCGGCGTTGTCCGGGTTGCACGTCCGCTGGATGCCGGCCACGAAGTCCTTCGCCGTCAATGGCTGGCCATCGGACCACTTCAGGCCCGCCTTCAGTTTGACGGTGTAGGTCTTGCCATCGGCCGATACGCCCGGCATGGCGGCGGCCATCTCCGGCTCCGTCTTGTTCCCGAGCGTCAGGCGGTAGAGCCCACGCCACACCATGCGCTGGACGCCGATATCCTGGGCGAAGGCCGAGTAGTGCGGGTCGAAGCTATCCGGCTCCGCATAGGCGATCGTGATTTCGCCGCCCCTTTGCGGCGATCCACTGCCCGGTGTGTTGGTCGCGTCTGTGCCTGTCTCGTCGTCATCGTCGTCACCGCACGCGACAAGCGCCAGCGATGCGAACACCACCACGAGCAGGCCCAGAAGGCTGTAGAACCTCAGGCGTTGCATTGGGAATGTTTCCCTCCTCTTTCGGTTTCCCGTCCGGTAAGGTGAGATTCAGCCCGTCCGAAGTCAACGCCTGTAGTTCACAAATTCGATCAGATGGCGGGAATCTTCAAGCGTCCTCAATAAGTGTTGGGAAAATGCACGGCTACCGTGAGGAATGAATGAACATCCGATGATGATCCTGTGAAGAACCAGCGGCGCCGCAATCAAACTTGCGCGAATTTGCTGTCAAGATGCTATGAGGTCTGCAGCCCCGGTTCGTCCTGGGAGATTCCCCCGGCGTCCCGTTCCATCCCCGCGGCAGGCAACTCAACCGTGAAGCGGGCGCCGCCCGCCGGCTCGTTCTCCGCCCACACGCGCCCGCCATGCGCTTCGACCAGCTGCTTCACAATCGCGAGTCCGAGGCCCGCGCCTCCCGTTGCCCGCGCCCGCGATGCATCGGCCCGGTAGAACCGCTCAAAGATGTTCTCAAGGTGCTCCGGCGCGATGCCCGGCCCATCGTCGCTGACCGTCAGCCGGGCGCCCATGCCGGAACCGGTAAGGCTGACGCGGATGGTCCCGCCCTCCGGCGTGTGGCGGATCGCATTCTCGAGCAGGTTCCTCAGCACCTGCGCCATCCGCCTCCGGTCCGCATCAACCGGCGGCGCCGGGAGCGTTTCCTGCACAATCGCGATGCCCGCCGCCCTGGCGCGCGGCGCCACACTGGCGATCGCCTGCTCAATGATGCCTGCAAGCGGTTGTGGCTCCAGCTGCAGCACCTGCCGGCCGGCATCGGCGAGCGAAAGCTCCTCCAGGTCGCCAACCAGCCGGACCAGCAAGTTCGCCTCTTCCTGGAGCGAGGCGATCGTGCGCTCGTCCGCCGCCACCACCCCATCCGCAATGGCATCGAGATAGCCCGCCAGGTTGTTCAGGGGCGTGCGCAGTTCGTGCGCGATGTCCGAGGTCATCTGCTTCCGCAGCTCCTCGTTCCGCTCCAGGCTGTGCGCCAGGCTGTTGAACGCGCGCCCCAGGATCGCCAGCTCATCGGAACCGTCCGCGTCCACCCGCCGGGCAAGGTCGCCGGCCTCCAGTTCGCGCGCCGCCGCGGTAAGCTGCTCAACCGGCTGCATAATCCTCCGCGTAAACCAGGCTGCGGCCCCGGTAGCGATGACGGCCACCGCAATCGTGGCGATGGTCACCTGCCGGTTCACGGTCGCGATGGTCCGGCGCTGGTCGTCCTCGAACGCCTCGATGAACCCCATGTCGGCGCGGAGGGTGTAGGCATCGCCGGTCCCCGGGTCGAACAGCACTGGCTGGCTGTCGCTCTCCAGGCCGACCTCGGTCGTGAACACCGGAAACTCGTTATCCTCATTCGCGCCGCTCAGGCCCCCGCCCACGCGGCGCACCTGCTGGATCTGGAAC
>JBBIVC010000005.1:0-6189 GCA_037439905.1 Thermoflexus sp. | reverse complement strand
TTTGATCCAGCTGGGAATCCGCCGTCATCCGCGCGGCGATGGCGACGGCCAGCAGTGCCAGCGCCGGGAGCGCGGCAAGTACCCCCAACAGCCGCCAGCGAAGGCTATGGCGCATCCCGGTGCTCGGCGAACCGGTACCCCACTCCGTAGACCGTCTCGATGAATTGCGGCCGTTCGGCATCGCGCTCTATCTTCTTCCTCAAATTGCGAACATGCGCGTCGATCGTGCGTTCCAGCCCCTCGTAGTTATAGCCGAAGGCCTTCTCCAGCAGCTCCAGCCGGGTGAACGCCTTCCCCGGCTCCTTCGCCAGCGTCATCAGTAGCTGGAACTCTTTCTTGGTGACGTGCCGGTCGATCCCGTCCACCCGCACTTCGTGCCGCCGCCCGTCGATCCGCAGCGGCCCAAACTCAAGCTCGCAAGCCTCGCTCGTCTCGTTCGCGCCCCGCCGCCGCAACACCGCGCGCACCCGCGCCACCAGCTCCCTTGGCCGGAACGGCTTGGTCACGTAGTCATCGGCGCCAAGGTCAAGGGCCCGCAGCGTGTCCACTTCATCGGTCCTCGCGGTCACCAGGATGATGCCGACATCCGATTCCTCACGGAGCAGCCGGCAGACTTCCAGCCCGTCCATCTCCGGCATCATCACATCCAGCAGCACCAGGCCGAGCTGGTGGCGCCGGGCCAGCTCCAGGCCCTCCCGTCCGTTCCGCGCCACCATCACCGGGTACCCGTCCCGGTCCAGGTAGAGACGAATGAGTTCGGCTGTCTTCGCGTCGTCTTCGACAACCAGGACTCCAGGCTTCATCACCACTCCGGGCAGCGCATCAATTGAGCCTGCTCCCCGGCTGCGCGGCCAGGGGAGCAGGCGAGGGAACCACCGGCACGACGACCGGATACCCGAACGATACCCGTTCGTTTGCGAAGAAGTTGTGAAGATCCGATGCATTTTGCACAGATCTCCACTCCCAAACCCCGTGAAGCCCGTAACCACACGCCGGCGCCGCCTAGAACCGGCCGTGTCGCCCTTCTCCGGCCGCGAACCGGCTTGCGCCTTCCCTCGCCTCGTTGCTCTCCAGCGTTATCCATCCCCTGCGGTATTCGTTGCGCAGGGCCTCGCCGGCCGGCAGGCTCCACTGCTCATAGCTCGAAAGCCGGTCCTGGCGCAGACACGTCTGCGGGAATGCCGCCAGCTGCCGGGCGAGCGCCATCGCCTCCTCCAGCGCCATCCCGGGCTCCACGAGCCGGTTCACCAGCCCCATCCGCTGGGCTTCCTCTCCCGAAACCGGTCGCCCGGTGAGGATCAGGTCCAACGCGTTGCTATGCCCGATGAGCCTCGGCAGCCGGACCGTGCCGCCATCGACGAGGGGGACGCCCCACCTTCGCTCGAAGCAACCGAACACCGCATCCCGTGCCGCCACCCGCAGGTCGCACCAGGCTGCCAGCTCGATTCCCCCGGCCACGGCGTACCCCTCCACCGCCGCGATGACCGGCTTCGAAAGCAGCATGCGCGTCGGCCCGAGCGGCCCATCGCCCTCCTCGGTCACCCGGGTGCCCCGTCCTTCCGCCACCGCCTTCAGGTCGGCCCCGGCGCAGAACGTCCCCCCTGCCCCGGTCAGCACCGCCACGGCAAGGTTCCCATCGCCATCGAACCGCTCGAACGCCTCCCGCAGCGCGGCCGCCGTTGGCCGGTCGATCGCGTTCCGCACCTCTGGCCGGTTGATGGTCACCACCGCGACCGGCCCGTTCGTCTCGTACAGCACTGTCATTGCACCAACTCCTGTCACGCGCGGCTACCAGCTTCACCGGCAAATCGAGCAGCGCATCGGCTGCATCTTCCCAGCCCACCGCCCGGGTCGCCACCCGGCCGTCTCCGGAACATCGCTGGTCCAGTCAGGTCTCCAGGATGGCTGCCAGTGGCGGGAACCGCGCTCGAATCGGCCGCGTTCGGCGCCGCCGCCGCCCGCGTGGGCGACGCGGCGTTCGCCGTCTCGCGCGTGGAGCCATCCGATGCATGAGCCCCCTGGCCAGCTACACTCCCATCATGAACCCCATCATCCTCATCCACGGCCCGGGCGGCCAGGGCAAGGTCGTCCTCGATGCGCTCCAGGCACTCGGCCGCCGCGTCGAAGGCGTGCTCGATGATCTCCTGCAGCCCGGCTCCACCGTGCTCGGCGTCGAGGTCATCGGCCCCGTCGCGTCATGGAAGCGCTGGGTCGATTCCGGCTTCGAGCTCGTCGTTGCGGCGGGCAACCCCGCCCTCCGGCGCGACCTCGCCGAAGAGATCACCGTGGCCGGCGGAGCGCTGGCCACGGTCATCCACCCCACCGCGACCGTTTCGCGACACGCCCGCCTCAAGCGCGGCGCCATCATCCTCGCCGGTTCCGTTGTGGGCCCTGATGCCACCATCGGCGACTACGCCCTGCTCAACGCGCACTGCTCTGTCGACCACGATTGCATGCTCGGCGCCGGTGTCACACTGAGCCCGGGAGTGACGCTCGCCGGGGGCGTTACCATCGGCGATGGCGCGTTCATCGGCGTCGGCGCAACCGTCATGCCCGGCGTTTCTATCGGAGAAAACGCGGTCGTGGGTGCGGGAGCGGTCGTTATCCGGCCCGTGCCTGCCGGCGCCACGGTCGTGGGCAACCCGGCCCGGCCGCTCGCTTCACGAGACGCCTGAGCTCACAGCTGCCTCCCGAAAGCCCGGCGCAGGTCCGCGCGGTGGTCCGGGTGGGCAATGCCGATGAGCTCCTCGGCCCGCTGCCTGTCGCTCTTCCCAAAAAGGCTGGCCACCCCGAACTCTGTCACCACGTAGTCCGCGAACTGCCGGGGGACCGTAATGACCGTGCCCGGCGGGTGCTGCGCCACAATCCGGCTGACCGACTCTTCCTTTGCGGTCGCCGGCAGGATGGTCACGCTCCGCCCGTTCTTCGCCAGCGTCGCCCCGATGACGAACTCCAGCTGCCCGCCCGGCCCGCTCCACATGTCCGGCCCGATCGACTCGGCCGCTATCTGCCCGGTCAGGTCCACCGTCATCGCGTTGTTGATCGCCACCATGTTGTCGTGCGCGGCGATGAGCTGGATGTCGTTCGTGTAGTGCACCTCGTGCACCTCGTACACCGGGTTCTCGTGGATGAACTCGATCTCTTCAGGGGTGCTGGCCGAAAGCGCGGTCGCCACGAACTTCCCCGGGTGGCGCGTCTTCCGCGCCCCGGTGATCACTCCCTTATACACCAGGTCGTTCAGGCCCGGCGTCGAAACCTCGCTGTGCACGCCCAGGTCCACCAGCCCGTCGAAGGCCCCATTGTTCGCCAGCTGCAGCGTCATCATCCCCGTCCCGATCTGGATGGTGTCGCCATGCTTCACGATCTCGTTGATGTACCCCGCAATCGCCTTCGGAAACGGTGTCGCTTCGCGGGCAATCCGCGCCGGCGGCGCATCGCCCCCGTCCACGAACGCGTCGATTTCCGAAACGTGGATCCGGTTCGTCCCGCCCGTCTGGGGATAGCCCGGGAACACCTCCGCCAGCACCGTCCGCGCCCGCCGCGCGTACGAAAGCTTGTTCCAGAGGCTCGTCCCAAAGCTGCAGAAGCCGAACCGGTCCGGCGGCGAAACGCCAATCAGTGCCACGTCGCACCCGAACACGCCACCGCCCCGCTCGTCCTCTGGCTTGAACCGCCGGCTGAACGGCGCCGAGATGAAGTCCGTCTCGCCCCGCAGCATCGACTGACGCGCGACCGCCGTATTGAACAGCTCAACATGCGTCCGGAAGGCCGGGTGCCCCGGCTCGTACCACCCGGGGTCGACAAACGGCGCGCACGAGAGGATGTCGATGTCGCTCAGCTCATCCCGCCGATCCCAGATTGCGTGGCACAGGTTGGGCGTGATCGAACCGATGGGGATGACGACGGTGTCGCCCGGGCGCACCAGCGCGGCAGCCTCGGCAGGCTCCATCAGCTTCGATGCGTAGTCCTCGGGCCAGCTGGCATAGCGGGAGTCGTTCATGGATAGCGAAGTATACGGGCCCGCCCATTGAGCGCGCGCTAAGTCCCAACGTTGTTGTTCTTGCGCGACACACTCCCAATCCCAATCTGCCACAATTCCCCCATGAAACTCGGCCTCCAACTCCCCAACTTCACCTGGCAGGGCCGCGGCCCGAAGCTCGGCGAAAACCTCGCCAACATCTCCCGCGCCGCCGAGGATGCGGGCTACAGCTCCATCTGGGTCATGGATCATTTCTTCCAGATCCCCCAGGTCGGCGCCGCCCAGATGGAGATGCTCGAGGCCTACACCGCCCTCGGCTTCATCGCCGCCAATACCCGCACCGCAACCCTCGGCACCATGGTCACCGGCGTCACCTACCGCCACCCCGGCATTCTCTGCAAACAGGTGACCACGCTCGATGTCCTCTCAGGCGGCCGCGCCTGGCTGGGCATCGGCGCTGCATGGTTCGAACGCGAGCACCGTGGCCTCGGCATCCCCTTCCCGCCCCTCAAGGAGCGCTTCGAACGCCTCGAAGAGACCCTCCAGATCTGCAAGCAGATGTGGAGCCGCGAGGATGGACCGTTCGAGGGCAAGCATTACCAGCTCCGCGAAACCCTCAACTCACCCCAGTCGCTCCAGAAACCCCATCCGCCCATCCTCGTCGGCGGCAGCGGCGAGAAGAAGACCCTCCGCATCGTCGCCAGGTACGCCAACGCATGTAACGTCCGCGCCGACAGCGTCGAGGCCGTCCGTCACCGCTTCGAAGTCCTCCGCGCCCACTGCGAGGCCATCGGCCGCGACTACGACGAGGTCGAGCGAACCGTCCTCCTCCGCCTCGACCCCGGCCCCAACGGCGAACGCTCCGCCGAGACCGTCGACCAGCTCGGCAGGCTCGCCGAGGCCGGCGCCCAGGCCGCCATCGGCTACCTTGTCGGCGTCGACAAGCCCGGCCCGCTCGAGGTGGTGGGCCGCGATATCCTCCCCCAGGTGAAAGACCTGTGACCCGGCCCCCGAACGTCCCCAACCTCCCCGGCATGGGCAACCCGCCCACGCTCCAGGCCCAGCTCTCCACCGTCACCGGTCGCGTGCTCCAGTACTCGCTCCGCGCCACCGAGGGCCTCACCGTCGAGCAGCTCTGCGATACCCGCGGTGGCCTCACCAACAGCATCGGCTGGGACGTCTGGCACGTCGTCCGGACCATCGACAACATCATCCACTTCGTCTTCGACCGCGAGCAGCCAGTCTGGCTCCAGCACAACTTCCACGAGCAGTGGGGCCTCCCGAAGGTCGACCAGGGCACCGGCCAGGACCCCGCCGATGCCTACAGCATGCGCTTCCCCGAGCCCACCGAGTTCAACCGCTACACCCGCGCCGTGCTCGAAGCTGTCGTCCCGCGCATCGCCGCGATGAGCGATGCCTACCTGGCCGAGGTGCAGGTCATCCGGCCCTGGGGCCCGGTCCCGCGGATGGAGGCCATCCTCCATGGGCTCATCGGTCACGGCAACGGCCATCTCGGCCGGGCAAGCTACGCGCGCACGCTCCTTGGACTTGAAGGCCTGCCCTACTGACCCCTCGCCCGCCGTTGGGCGGCAGCCTGGGCCTGGACCTCGAGCGCGCGCCTGTTCGCCCCTTCGTTCCGGACCGCGCGGGCAACGCTGAGCGCGAACACCGCCAGCGCAAGCCATGCCATTACCCCGGCTGCTGCGGCGGCATGCATCCGCGCGTCATAGCTGATCTGCTCCGCCAGCAGGGCCGAGCCGCCGCGCAACACCAGCGCCCCCAGCAACAGCCAGAACGGCATCCGCTCATAGAGCCGGGGTACGCCTGCCTCGGTCCGCTCCAGCGCGAACACCGGCGCCACCAGCCGGGCCATCCCCAGGATCAGCATCGTGACCAGTCCCACGCCCGCAATGTGGCGCGCGCCATCGCGGGCCGCGAAGCGCGCATACTCGGCATCGAGCGCCCCCTCCGTCCCGGCCCAGGTGAGCAGCACCCCCGCAACCACCGCGCTCATGTTCGCCGCCAGCACGAAGCGGGCCGCCGGCCTTGCCCGCGGGCGCAATCGCTTCGCCTTGCCCCATACCGACCCGGCAATCACCGCGAGCCAAACCATGCCGCCGCCCGCCAGCGCCATCCCGGCGCCGCTCATCCGTGCCGCTGTCTCGCCCTCATAAGCCAGCGATAACGCGATGAGCGCCGCCCCCACGTTA
>JBBIVC010000004.1:7691-24097 GCA_037439905.1 Thermoflexus sp. | reverse complement strand
CCTCGGTCACCGGACCTACGAGCCCGGCACCGCGACGTTCGACGCTGTTGTCGCAGCTTTTGGGCCGGACCTGGTCGCAGCCGATGGCACCATCGATCGCAAGGTGCTCGGGGCCAGGGTCTTCGGCAAGCCAGAGGAGTTGAAGCGGCTCACGGATATCGTTTGGCCCGGCATACGGAAACTCGCCAGCGAGGCGCTCGCCGAATACGAGGCCGCCGGGAATCCCGTGGCTGTGCTCGAGGCGGCTGTCCTTTTCGAGGCAGGCTGGGAAGACCTTGTGGATGAGGTCTGGGTTGTTGTCGTTGAGCCGGACCTCGCAGTCGAGCGCCTGGGTTCGAGGAACGGTCTCGACCCCGAGGCTGCCCGCGCGAGAATCAACTCGCAGCTTTCCAACGCCGAGCGCACGGCCCGGGCAGATGTCGTCATCGAGAATAACAGCTCCCTGGAAGCGCTCGAGCAGCGCATCGAGGAAGCCTGGAACCAACTTCAGGGGCGGCTGCAGAGCGCAGCCGGGAGGTAGCAGAACTTGACCACCGAAACCGACCTGGGCAACTCCACCGTCTACGCCGTCGAGGAGTATGCGGTGCACGATGAGCCCTACTACCTCCCCATCGGCGACGAGATTCAGCTCTTCGAAACCGCCTACTCCCAGCGCATCCCCGTCTTGCTGAAGGGCCCTACCGGCGCCGGGAAGACACGCTTTGTCGAGTACATGGCCTACAAGCTCGGCCGGCCGATGATGAAGGTCTCGGCCCGGACCGGGAAAGAAGCCGAGCACCGGATGCCCCTCATCACCGTCGCCTGCCACGAGGACCTCACCGCCAGCGACCTGGTCGGCCGTTACCTCCTCGATACGGATGGCACGCGCTGGGTCGATGGTCCGCTCACCCGCGCGGTCAAGGTTGGCGCAATCTGCTACCTCGATGAGGTGGTGGAGGCGCGCAAGGACACCACCGTGCTCATCCACCCCCTCACCGACTACCGCCGCCTGCTGCCAATCGAAAAGCTTGGCCAGGTCATCGAGGCCGCCGACGGCTTCCTGCTGGTGATTTCATACAACCCCGGCTACCAGAGCGCGCTGAAGGACTTGAAGCACTCAACACGACAGCGCTTCATCGCCATCGAATTCAACTACCCCCCGCGCGAGCAGGAGGCCGAGATCATCGCCCACGAGGCGGGCTGCAGCCGCGACGTGGCGCTCGACCTGGCGCGCCTCGGCGAGAAGGTGCGAAACCTCAAGGAGCACGGCCTGGGCGAGGGCGTCAGCACCCGCCTGCTGGTTTACGCCGGCAAGCTCGTCGCGAACGGTGTGCCCGCCCGGCGCGCCTGCCAGGTCGCCATTACCTGGGCGCTGACCGACGACGCCGAGGTGCAGCGGAGCATCGAAGAGGTTGTCACCTCGATCTTCGAATAGCAGTGCGCCTTGGCATCGTCTCCGATATCCACTGCAACATCCAGGGCCTCGAGGAGGCTCTGCAACTGATGGGTGACATCGACCAGCTCTGGTGCGCCGGCGATAGCGTCTTCCAGTTCCGCTGGTCGAACGAGGTCGTCGGGCGCCTGCGAGAGCTGGGGGCAAGGGTCATCCTGGGTAACCACGAGGAGACCATTCTCGGCCCCGATGGCGCCCGGGCGCTCTCTTCCCCGAAGGTCGACCAGGACCTGGTCGCCTGGCTTCGCCAGCAGCCCTACCGGCACGAAGAGGCGGTGGACGGAAAGAAGGTGGTGATGACGCACGGCTCGCCGTGGGAGCCGTGGAAGGACTACCACTACCCTCACGAGGCGGTATGGGCTCGCGCGTCTGAACTCGACTGCGACACCCTGATTGTCGGCCATACCCATTACAAAATGGCACAACGCTTCGGCCGCGTGCTCGTCATCAACCCCGGATCAGCGGGCGACCCTCGCGACCACCGGAACGACTTCCAGCTCTCGTGCGCTGTCTGGGACACGACAACGGATGAGGTCATCTTCTACGATTACAAGGATCCGACCCGCAACTTCGTGAGGCATTCCGGAGAGCAATGAGCGGCCGGGCCAGGCCCGGCCCGCGGTGGCTTTCCGGGAGCGGGCGGCGAGGCTGCGAGGGAGGACGAAGCGAGCGCAACGCATGTCGATTGTCGGTGAACTCCTGGCCCGCCACCACGAACGTCTATCGGGATTCCCCGCACCCCTCGAGCAGCACTACGAGGCTGCCCTGCGGGCGCTCGCGCCCCGGCTCACGCCGTCCCAGCTGCAGTCCTGGGCCGAGACGGGTGTCGAGCTCACCGCCCTGAGCCTCCGTTCCTGGGAGGCGGCGGTCGAGTACTTCAAGGCCGGCGAAAAGCTCCCGCCCAACGCGACGTGGGACGCGATCGAGACGCTCGGACGTGAAGCCCTCCAGATGGCCGGGGAATCCGCGCCGCTCGCGGTGTCCTTCCTCCGGTCGGCCCCCGCCACCATGGAGGTCATCGGGCCTTCCCACGTCCGGCAATGGGCCGACCTGGGCCGGCGCCTGTACAAGGGCAACTGGAAGAGCTCTTCGCTCGCCGCCCAGTTCTTCGACCTCGGGCCTGCGGTGTTCGAAGTCCTCCGCATCGGCCAGGCCAGCCGGCTGGTCCTCTTCGTCGACGAGCTCTCGCGGCACAGCTACGAACTCGCCGCCGCGTGCCTGGCGACGGCGCCAGCGGTCCTTCAGAAGCTGGACGAAGACGACCGGCTGCCCTTCATCGCGTTCGCCGTCGAACTTGCGCAGTCCAGCTGGGCCGATTCACGCCTCTACTTCGAACGTGGCGCGCCACTGCTCCACAAGGTCCATGCGCCACTCCGGGAGCGCTTCCTCTTGCTTGCGGCACAGGTCGCGAGGGGACATAACCGCAGCGCGTTCCAGTACTTCGAAGACGCCACGGCGGCGCTGGCAGAGCTGGAGCCGGACGACCACCACCGCGTCATCGAGCTGGCCGAACAGCTGGCCCCCTACTCCCCGTATGCCGCAATGGACTTCATCGCGTCCGTCCCCACAGTCCTCCAGCGCATCCGCATCGACGAGCTTGAGGCGTGGCAGAACGCCGGCCTGCGGATCCTCCAGTCGAGCCACGAGGGGGGCGAAGCGTACTTCCGGCTGCAGTCGACACGGGGCGAGGACATCCTCGAAAACCTCTCCGCCCGCGTCGAGCTCTCGCGTGTGGGCGAGATCCTGCGCTTGTATTGCAAGGCGCTCACGGGCACCAACGTCAGCATCCAGACCGCAGAATCGCTCGCAGAGAAGGGGATTGGCTGGGTGGATGAGCACCGGGCCAGCACCGACGGCAGCACCATCTTCCTCCCGGAGGTGATGGAGCGCTTCCACGAGAAGGAGCGCAATTTCTCCGCGATGAAGGTGTTCGCTACCCACCAGGCGGCCCACATCGAATTCGGCAGCTTCAACTTCGAGTTCGGCCGGGCGGGAAACGTGTTCCCGCTTCGCCGCATTGCCCTGGCCGATCCCGAAAGCCACCCGGCGACCGACATGGAGGCGTTCTTCGACCTCTTCCCGGACCGGCAGCTCGCCAGCGACCTCTTCACTATCGCCGAGGACTCGCGAATCGATGCGCGCGTGAAGCGAGAGTATGGCGGCATCCGGAGGCCTCTCCTTGGGATGCAGCAAGAGGAGCTTGCGAAACGCCCGGATGTCCGCCAGATGCCGCTGCGCAACGCCTTCGTGGAGAACCTCGTCCGCGCCAGCCTCGACGGGATCGATGCTGTCCGCTGGCCGCGCGAACGTGCCGAGCCAATGAGCCGGGCCCTCGGCCTGCTATCGGCAGTCCAGGATGAACGCGCCGCCGTGGAGGATGCCGCCGAGGCAACCCTGGCACTGTACGAGATCGCCATCGGCATCCCGAACATCTTCGAGCAGCTCGATGAGGCGCAGTGGGATTCCGTCGAGCCCATGGAGGCCGGGCGAGCGATGCCCATGGAGGGTGGCGGCGAACAGGGCGGCGCTGCCAACCAGATGACGCTGGGCGGTGTTGAGGCTGGTGAGGGAGAGCAGGACTACGAGAGCCCGCAGGACATCGACTTCCGTGGCGACTTCAAGCCCGAGCTTGTCGACCTGCTCATGAAGCTGAAGGAAAACGCCCAGGGTGGCGACGCGGGCCAGCAATCGCCGGTCCCGCTCACGCCCGAGCAGCTCGCCGAGCTCCTCGCGAAGAGCGTCGAGATTGACCTCGACGCGATGTACGAGGGTGACCTGGACGCCTCGACCGGCCAGTTCATGTCGAACCTCATGAAGGAGGCAGGCACGCCATCATCCGAAAAAGGCGACGCGGGCCAGCCGACCAGCGACAACTCCACCGGCGCCGGAGAGGGTGAAGAGCCGCTCGCCCCCATCGTGACCGTGTACTACTACGATGAATGGGATTTCCGGGCGCAGGACTACAAGCCGCGCTGGTGTGCGGTGAAGGAATCCAAGCTCGAGGAGGGCGAGGAGAACTTCTACGAGAACGCGCTCCGGGAGCACGCCGGCCTGGTGACGCAGACCAGGAAGCAGTTCGAGCTGATGAAGCCCGAGATGTTCCGCAAGCTCAAGCGCCTCCCCGATGGCGAAGACTTTGACCTGGATGCCGCCATCGAATGGATGGTCGAAAAGCGCATCGGCGCCAACCCGACCGAGAAAATCTACTGGCGCCGCAACAAGATCGAGCGCGACGTTGCCGTTGCCTTCCTCATCGACATGTCGGCGAGCACCGACGAGGAGATCAACAAGCGCGAAAAGCGGTATGACGATGACGATTACGACGACGACCCTCGGAAGTACCTCAGCTGGTGGGTTTCCAAGCGCCGCCAGGAGCTGACTGCCCCGCCCAAGCGCATCATCGACCTGGAGAAGGAGTCGACGGTCCTCCTCATGACCGCGCTCGAGACGATTGGCGACCAGTACGGCATTTACGGGTTCAGCGGGTATGGCCGCGACAACGTCGAGTTCTTCGTGATCAAGGATTTCGATGAGACCCTCGATCAGCGCATCAAGAACCGGCTCGACAAGATCACCCCGATTCGCTCAACTCGCATGGGACCGGCCATCCGGCATGCCACGTACAAGCTCAACATGACCGATGCGAAGGTGAAGATCCTGTTCCTCCTGAGCGATGGGCGGCCGCAGGACCACGGCTATGGGCGCGACCGCACCGAGAAGGAATACGCGATCCACGATACGAAGCAGGCGCTGAACGAAGCCAAGCGCGACGGCATCACACCGTTCGCGCTGACAGTCGACCGGGCCGGGCACGACTACCTCAAGACGATGTGCGAGGACATGGGCTACGAGGTGGTGGCGGACATCGAGGCCCTGCCCAGCCGCCTGCCCACGCTCTATCGCAGGCTTACGGAGTAGCCGCGGCCGTGCGCCTGATCCTCATCCGCCACGGCGAATCCGAGGGTAACGCCAGCGGGGTGATCCAGGGGCGGATGGATTTCGGGTTGAGCCCGGCCGGGGTGGTCCAGGCGCGTGCGACAGCCGCGGCGCTCGCGGGCCTGGAGGCCGACCGGCTGGTGACGAGTCCCCTTCGCCGGGCCGTCCAGACGGCGGAGATCATCGCAGGGCAACTCGGGTGCGAACCATCCCCCATGCCCGGGCTCATGGAGTACGACATCGGCCTCGCCAGCGGGCTGACGGCCGGCGAGTTGCGCCAGCGGTTTCCCGGCGTGTTCGCTGCGGCGGCGGCCGGTCAGCGCCCAACGTTCCCTGGCGAAGAAGGGCGCGACAACTTCGCCGCCCGGCTTCGCCAGGTGCTCGATGAGCTTGCACGCGCTGGCGGGACAACGGTCGCCGTCGCTCATGGCGGAGTCATCAGCTCGCTCTGCCACCTGGTGGTCGGCATCGACGTGAACCGGCCCGGCGCATTCCACGTGGCGAACTGCAGCCTGACGGAAATCGTCCGGGACCGCGCCGGGAGGCTCGTCGTCGCCCGTCACAACGACACGTGCCACCTTGGCGGGATGGTGACCTTCCCCGACCGCGGCTGACTACGCCTTCTTCGCCTCCCGCGCCTGCATTTCGAGGATGGTGTTGGCGATGAGCCGGGCGTGGGGGTAGGGCTTCCAGCCCTCGGGCGTGTTGTAGTAGCGGGTCCCGCTCTGGTACTCGTCCGGCTCGCGCTCGCCATACTCCACGTCCACGCCGTTGACGCGGATGGACGGTGAGCCTAGGAACTTCTTGTCGCGGGCATCCTCCATGCCATCGACTTCGGTGTAGATAACCTCGATGGTGGGGTCGGTGGCTTCGAGGGCAAGGCGCAGGGCTTCTTCCGCCTGCGCGCTGCGGCCCGTCGCCTTCGAATACAGGAACTCGATTTTCATGGCTTATTCCGAAAGAGAGGTTGAGTCGGCGTCCCCGGTTCGGAGTTCCAGCAGCCGTCTCGCAGCCTGGGCCTCGAAACCGAGTTCGCCCGGTACGTAATACTGTGGCTGGCCCAGTTCTTCCGGCAAATAGCGCATCCCGCGGGCGACGTGGCCGGGTTCGTTGTGGGCGTAGCGGTATCCCGCGCCATAGCCGAATTCGCGCATCATCCCGGTGACCGCGTTGCGCAGGTGCAGCGGTACTGGCAGGTGCGCGGTTCGCCTCGCCTCCTCGATGGCTCGCCCGTAGGCGCTTCCGACGCTGTTGCTCTTCGGGGCCAACGCCAGGTACAGGCACGCCTCGGCCATCGGATAGAAGCCCTCGGGCATGCCGATGAAGTGGACCGCCTGCTGGCAGGCGACAGCGACCTGCAGCGCCTGCGGGTCCGCCAGTCCAATGTCCTCGGCCGCCAGGATCACCATCCGCCTGACGATGAAGAGCGGGTCCTCGCCCGCATCAATCATTCGCGCCAGCCAGTAGAGAGCAGCATCCGGGTCGCTGCCCCGCAGCGATTTGATAAACCGAGATGGTGTCGTAGTGGTAGTCGGATTGCCGATCGTAGTACGGGCGGCGGTCCTGGAGTGCGTGGCGAATGTCTTCGGCGGTGATGCCGCTTCGGCCAGCGCCATGCGCCATGTCCGCCGCGATCTCCAGCGCGGTCAGAGCCGCTCGTGCGTCACCGTTCGCCCCTTCCAGCAGCGACTGGAGGGCTTGATCGTCGAGGTCGAGGCTCAGCCGGCCCAGGCCGCGTTCCGCGTCTGCCATGGCACGTTCGATGATCGCCCGGATGGCATCGGACCCCAGCTGTTGGAGCCGGATGACGCGCGCCCGGCTTAACAGCGGGGCGATTACCTCGAACGACGGGTTCTCGGTCGTGGCTCCGACGAGGGTGACGGTCCCATCCTCGACGTAGGGCAGGATGACGTCTTGCTGGGCCTTGTTGAAGCGGTGAATCTCGTCGACGAACAGGACTGTCCGGCGGCCCGCCGCGCGCCTCGCCTGGGCATCGGCAACCACCTTTCGGAGGTCGGCCACACCGGACGAAACCGCAGAAAGCGCCACGAATTCTGCCGCGATGCCCCGCGCGAGAATGCGCGCGAGCGTCGTCTTCCCGCACCCGGGTGGCCCCCAGAGGATGATCGAGGGCAATCGTCCACGTTCGATGGCGCCGCGGAGCATTGACCCCGGGCCGATTGCTTCTTCCTGGCCGGCGAACTCATCGAGGGTCCGGGGCCGCATGCGCGCGGCGAGCGGCGCATCCGCCGGCGGCGAAGGTTCATCGAGGTCGAAGGCGCCCTGCGCGGAAGGCCTCCGTGGCATCTCAGCCCGCCAGGAGCGCGATCGTCACGCCCTCGCCGCCCTCGTTGGCCGCGGCCGATTCGTACTTGCGTACGAGCGGATGATGCGCCAGTGCTTCGCGAATCGCCGCTCGGAGCGCCCCCGTACCTTTCCCGTGGATGATGCGGACGAACGGCAGCCCGGCCCGGAACGCACTGTCGAGGTACGTCTCAAACTGTTCGAGCGCCGCTTCGGCCCGCTGGCCCCGCAGGTCGAGCTCCATCGAAACCGGCGGTCCCATCGGCACTTTGACCCGTTCGCCCGAGGGCGCCGGCCTTTCGATGCGGTCTATCCGGTCGACGTACACCTTCATTCGGAGCGAGCCAAACTGGACCTCCACGCGCCCGTCTTCCCCAACCGCGCTCAGCGCTTCGCCCAGCTGCGGGATGTCGCGGACGTGGACGAGGTCTCCCGGCTCGACTTCGCGCCGCGTGGTGACCGGCGCGGTGGACTCGGCACGGCGCGGCCGGGCGCGAGCCGCCAGCCGCTGCACGTCCTGGTCCAGCGAGCGCAGGGTCTCGGCAGCGGCCGCCACGTCGAAGTCCCGTGACGCGGACTTCCGCTTGGCCGACTCCAGCTCACGGCGGAGCCTGGCAAGCGTGTCTTCGGCCTCCCGGCGCGCGTCGTCGAGGATCGCGGCACGTTCCTGTTCGATACGGTCGCGGCGTTCGGCCAGTGCGTGGCGCAGCTCTTCCGCCTCCCGGTGCGCAAGCTCTTCGCGCCGGCGCGCTTCGGCCGCCGCGGTGCGCTCTGCGCGTATTTCCGCCAGCAACGTCTCCAGTTCGAAATGCTCAGGCGCGAGCTGTGCGCTCGCCCGCTCGAGCACCTCTTCGGAGAGCCCGAGCCGCCGGGCGATGGCAATGGCGTTCGACTGGCCGGGGAGACCGACCGTCAGGTGGTACGTAGGGCTGAGCGTTTCGACATCGAATTCCACCGAGGCATTGCGCAGTCGCGGATCGTTGTGGGCGAACACTTTCAGCTCGCCATGGTGCGTGGTGGCAATGAGCGTGCAGCCGCGATCGAGCAGCGTCTCGATGACGGCCCGCGCGATGGCAGCGCCCTCGGCCGGGTCGGTCCCGGCTCCCAGCTCGTCCAGCAGCACCAGGGTGTCGCCTCCCGCATGTTCGAGGATGCCGATGATGTTCCGCATGTGGGAGGAGAAGGTGGAGAGCGATTGTTCGATGGATTGCTCGTCGCCGATGTCCGCGAAGATGTTCGAGTAGTGCCGGATGCGGCTCCCGTGGTCGCAAGGGACACCCATTCCCGCCTGCGCCATGAGCGTGAGCAGCCCCAATGTCTTCAGGGCGACCGTTTTCCCCCCGGTGTTAGGCCCGGTGATGACGATGCCGGCGGCGTCGCCGCCCACCTCGATGTCTGTGGGTACGACTGCGCCCTTGAGCAGCGGATGCCGGGCTCGCACCAGGATGGTGGGCCCGGAGGGCTGGAACCACGACTCGACTTCGCCGGGCGGGGGAAGCTCGGCTCGCATTTTCCGGCCAAGCCGAACCTTCGCGCTCAGCAAATCGAGCCGGGCGAGGGCCATGAGCGATTCCGTCGCGAGTTCTGCCGAACCGCCGAGCAGCGCCGTCAGCCGCTGGAGGACGCGGCGCTGCTCGCGCTCCTCGGCGAGCTGGAGTTCACGGACCTGGTTCCCGGCGTCCACCACGCCGATGGGTTCGATGAACAGCGTGGCCCCGCTGGATGAGACATCGTGAACGATCCCCGGAACCTGGCCCCGGCAATCTGCCTTGATGGGGATGACCTTGCGGCCGTTGCGCTCGGTGAGCAGTCCTTCCTGGGCAACCCCGCGGCGGATCGCGTCGCTCAGCGCTGCCTGCGCGCGCTGTTCGAGCCGCGACTCGGCGACGCGGAGCTCGCTACGGATCGCGGCGAGCTGCTCGCTGGCCGCGTCGGCGACCTCGCCGCGAGGCGAGATGCACCGCTCGACCTCGTCGCTGAAAAACCGGAAGTCGCCAATCGCATCGCCGAGCGCTGCGAGCCGGGGCACGCGCTCGCGCACCTTTTCCAGCACGAGCCTGGCGCGCCGGGCAGTCCTCAGTGTCTGAGCGGCGTCCAGGAGGTCGCCCGGCTCAAGGACCTGGCCGATGGCTGCCGCGTGTATCGCGGGACGGATGTCGCGGGCCCCGGCAAACGGCACATCGATTCCCAGCTGATCAAGCAGTCGCATCTCCGCCGTCTCCGACTGCAACGCGAACGCGGTCGCATAGTCGCGGGCCGGCGCGACGGCCAGCGCCAGCTCCCTGCCGGCGCTGAAGGCGGTCTCGGCGGCCAGGAGGTGCAGGACTTTTTCAAACTCGAGGACACGGATTGTGTGCTCGTCCATTCTTTCAAGCGTAATCCGCCGGGGGTCGCTGAACCAGTCGAGTCCCGGTTCGCCTGTCGGCCCCCGGCCCCGTATGCTTTGGGGACGCTATCGACTCTCTCTAGAGAAGTAGAGCCTGTAGATATGTTTTCCAAAGTGCTCGTTGCCAACCGGGGCGAAATCGCACTCCGGATTGTTCGAGGCCTGCGCGACCTTGGCATTCGCTCCGTCGCGGTGTACTCCGAGGTCGACCGTTCATCGCAGCACGTCCGCTACGCCGATGAGGCACACTTCATCGGCCCGGCCGACGCCAAGCAAAGCTACTTGAACATGGAGCGGATCATCGACGTTGCCCGGAAGTGTGGCGCCGAGGCGGTACACCCGGGATACGGGTTCCTCGCGGAAAACGCCGGGTTTGCCGAGGCCTGCGCCGATGCCGGCATGACCTTCATCGGGCCCGATGCCGCGTCGATCCGGCTGCTTGGCGACAAGATTGCGGCCCGAAAAATCGCCGCGGACGCCGGCGTCCCGGTGCTCCCCGGCAGCGGCGAACTGTCGTCCGTCGATGAGGCGATGGCCTACGCCGATAGCATCGGCTACCCGGTGATGATCAAGGCAGCGGCCGGTGGCGGTGGACGTGGCATCCGGCTGGTCCAGCGGCGCGAGGACTTGCAAGACGCCGCCGCCCGGGCCATGCAGGAGGCCCAGGCTGCGTTCGGCAACCCGGCCATCTACGTCGAGAAGAACCTCCAGCGGGTGCGCCACATCGAGGTGCAGGTCATCGGCGACCAGTTCGGCAACATCGTGCCGGTCGGCGAGCGCGAGTGCTCCATCCAGCGCCGCCACCAGAAGCTCATCGAGGAGTGTCCGAGCATCGCCGTTTCGCCGCAGCTGCGCCGAAGCCTCACACGGGCGGCGGTGCGCATCGCGCGGGCGGCCAATTACCATAACGTCGGCACGGTCGAGTTCCTGCTCAACGAGGACGGGAGCTGGTACTTCCTCGAAATGAACACCCGCCTCCAGGTCGAGCATCCCGTGACAGAAATCGTGACCGGCACCGACCTGGTCAAGGACCAGATCCTTGTGGCGGCCGGCGAAGAGCTCCCCTACGACGAGGCCGACCTGCTCACCCGTGGCTGGGCCATCGAATGCCGGATCGTTGCGGAAGACCCCTTCAACAATTTCCTTCCCTCGGTTGGGCGGGTCGTCCTCGCGCGGGAGCCTGCCGGGCCGGGCATCCGCGTCGAAAGCGCACTGTACGATGGCGTGGAGGTCACGCCGTATTACGATTCACTGCTCGCCAAGGTGACGGCCTGGGGACGGAACCGCGAAGGCGCCCGGACACGAATGAAGCGCGCGCTCGCCGAGTTCAAGGTCGTCGGCGTCGCCACCAATATCCCGTACCTCGAACAGATCCTGGACCAGCCTGATTTCATCAACGGTGACTTCGACACGGGGTTTCTCGACCGGCATGAAGTCGTGGTGGAGGAGCACCTCGCCGAGCAGCGCGCGTTCGCAGAGATCGCGTCGCTCCTCATGGTGACTGGCGAGGCTGAGCACGCCGAGGCGCCATCGCCCAACGGCGCCGTGGTACCGCCCGGTAACGGCCGCCGGCCCGGCGCTTCGCAGTGGCGCTCGCAGATGGCCGGTGTGGGCGGTGAGAGGGGGATGGGCCGATGGCCGAGAAGTATCTGATCCGCGACGGTGACACCGAGGTCGCCTACGAAATCGAACGGCGCGACGAGGGGCTCGCCGTCCGTCGCGAAGGCGAGGAAGCCTGGCAGCAGGCCGAGCTCCAGCGCATCGGAGATTCCCGGCTCTACTTGCTCCTCATCGAGAACCGTCCGGTCGAGCTCTACCTGGAGCGCCGCCGGGGTGGCGTCGTTGCCACCATTGGCCGTCATGCCTTTGATTTCGATGTCGAACGCTGGAGGCCCCGCACCGCGGCGCGCGCCGCTCGCCAGGAAGAGCCGGGGCTCAAGCGCATCGTCGCGCCCATGACCGGCAGCATCGTCGAGGTTCGCTGCGAACCCGGTGCCACCGTCGAAGCGGGTGATGTCCTGCTCGTGATAGAATCCATGAAAATGAACAACGAGCTGCGTTCGCCCGCCGCTGGTGTGGTCGAGCAGGTGCCGGTGAAGCCCGGCGAGCGGGTGAATGCCGGCACATTGCTGGTGGCTATCCACATCTCATAGACCTAACTGCAACGGCAACGCGAATCGGGCAAGAGCTATTGACCGGTTGTCTCCCGCGCCAGTACGGTAGCCGTTGGCCGTGCTAGACGGGGAGCTAGCGGTGCCCTGAACCCGCAATCCGCTACAGCGGGGTCGAATTCCTGCTCGAGGGTTGGGTCTCCGGGGACTGTCCTTGTCAAGCGGTGTCGACGATCTGGTCCTGCGCGGCGAGGCGCCTCGAACCTGGTCAGGTCCGGAAGGAAGCAGCCATAAGGGGAATGCTTCGGGTGCCGCAGGTCAACCGGGTCTGAGCTGGCTGACGCAGGGCAAGCCCGGTGTCCAGTTCGACAGCAGGTGCACGGCCTGAACTCTACCGCACTGGGCGCGCAACCCCTCCCGCGCCTGGCATGACAACGAGGGTGAGCTTGGCTCAGGCGGTCCGAACGCGCCCGCTCCGCGGGCACCTGGTAGCCCACCGACTGCACCAGCGCCACGAGCTGGCGGCCCGTGCGCGCCGTTTTCGCGGACGCCACCACGCAGCCGCCATCGCCGTGGTGGTCTTGCTTGCCGTCGTTGCTTTCCGCCTCTTCCCCGGCCAGGAGGTCACGGTCCTGAGCAACGGGCAGGCGTTCCGGGTGAGCGCCGTGTTCGATGCGCAACACGAGGCCCTTGGTGCGGCGAGCGTCAGCCTGGAACCCGGCGATCGCGTCCTGCTGGCCGATGCCGACCGCTACGCCTCCATCGCGGTACAGCGCGCCCGCCCCGTTACTGTTGCTGTCGATGGAGAGACCCTGGCGTTTTCCACCGCCGCGCTCACCGCGGGCGGCGCCCTCGCCGAGGCCGGCGTTGTGCTTCGGCCGGGCGATGTGGTTCTGATGGACGGCGTCTCCGCTTCGGAGCGCGCGCCGCTTGCGGGTGTCCGCTACGCTTCCGGCACACCGCCGGCGCAGGCTACTTCAGCGAACCGGGCGGTGTCGCTCTCCGTTGTTCGGGCGCGGCCGTACAGGGTGTACATCGACGCGGCCCGCGTGGACGTCACTTCCGCCGCCACGACCGTCGGCGGGCTGGTCGCCGACCTGGGGATGACGGTTCGCGAAGGCGACCTGGTAACCCCGCCGCTCGACACGCCGCTCGCAGCCGGGATGACCGTGAGCCTGGCGAAGGCGCGCACCGTGAATGTGACGCTGAACGGGAAGGAAACCTCGCTGTACACCCAGGCGGAAACGGTCGACGAAGTCCTCCAGCTCCTGGGGGTGAACCTGGGCCCTGGCGACATCCTGTCGCCGCCCAGGGAAACGGTCGTGTTCAACGGCATGAACGTCGTGATCGGCACAACAGAGGTGGTGCTCGAGACGATCAACGAGCAGATCCCCGCGCCTACGGTCTTTGAGGAGGACCCGGGGCTCCCGCGTGGTGAAGTGCGGATCGTGAACGGCACGCCCGGCGAGCGGCTGAGCACGTTCCAGGTAACGTACCGCAACGGCCAGGAGACGGCGCGCTCGTTTGTGTCGGCTGTCGTGACCACGGCTCCGACCCCCTCGCGGCATATCACGGGCACCAAAGCCGTGAGCGGGGCAAAACCTACCGTGAATCTGCCGGGCTTCACCGGCACCTATCGAGAGAAAGTCACGGTGTGGGCCACCTGGTACAACGCCAGCCACGGCGCCTGGAGCCGCGATGACCCCAACTACGGCCGTACGGCAACTGGCGTGATGGTCGACCATGGAATCTGTGCTGTCGATCCCTCCTTCATTCCGCTCGGTACGCGCTTTGTGGTGCCCGGGTACGGCATGTGCATCGCCGCGGATACCGGCGGCGGGATCAAGGGCGCGAAGATCGACCTCGGCTTCCCGGAGGACGCCGGCTTGAACCCCTGGCACACGGGCTACGTCGACATCTACATCCTCGACTGAGCGGCGCGGCGGCCTCTACCATCAGATCATGCCCCCCGCCCGCCTGCCCGGACCGCGCCCGCGCAAAGCGCTGGGCCAACACTTCCTGCGTGATTCCGGAGTCCTTCGAGACATTGCGGCCGCCGTCGAGGTCCCTCCCGGCGGAGTCGTCGTCGAGGTTGGCGCTGGTACCGGGCAGCTGACGGCAGCCTTGCTCGACCGCGGGCTCCAGGTCGTCGCTCTCGAAATCGAGCCTCGCCTGGTTCATCACCTCCGTGCGCGTTTTCGCGGTGAGACCAACCTGCGCGTCGTCGAGGCCGATGCACGCGCCACGGACATCGGGAGCCTGGTCCCTCCGGGAACTCCGTTCGCGGTTGCAGGGAACTTGCCCTACTTCGCGGCGAACCCGATCATCCGGCACTTCCTGGAGGGGGACCCAAGGCCGGTCAGCATGGTGGTCATGGTCCAGCGCGAGGTCGGCCGTGAAATCGCTGCCCCGCGTGGCGACTGGTCGCTGCTCACTGTTTCGGTCCAGGTGTATGCCGACCCCCGTTGGCTTTTCGACGTGCCGCCCGAGGCGTTCGACCCTCCCCCGGCCGTCTACTCATCTGTCCTCCGGCTCGACCTGCGTGCCATCCCGCTCGTCCCGCCCCAGCGGCTGGCGGCGTTCTTCGAACTCGTTTCGAAGACGTTCCGCAATCCGCGCAAACAAATCCACAACTCACTGGCGCGGGGCGTGTGGCTGCCTCCAGGAGGCGCACGGCAGGCGCTTTCAGCCGCGGGAATCGAGCCGTCGCGTCGGCCCGAGACGCTGGACGTCCAGGAATGGTTGCGGTTACTCGATGCCTGCGAAGAGGTCCGCGCCAGTGCCTGAAGTGCTCCGGGGGCGTGCCCCGGCGAAGGTGAATCTTGTCCTGGCGCCGCGACGATGGCTATCACGAGCTCGACACGATCTTCCAGGAACTCGAACTTTCCGATGAGGTGGAGGTCCGGCTCGACGGCCCACCCGGAATCGAAGTCGACGGGCCGTTTGCGAACGGAACCCCTGCAGACGCCGCCAACCTGGCGTGGCGGGCAGCTCTCGCGCTTCGGGAACGGCTCGGGATAGCTGTTGGAGAGCCAGGAATCAGGCTCACCAAGCGCATCCCCCCGGCCGGTGGGCTCGGAGGGGGAGCCTCCGATGCCGCTACCGTGCTCCGGCTGCTCGCCACCGCCTGGCCCGGTGCCAACGATTCCATCCTCCGCGAGGTCGCTGCCACGCTGGGCAGCGATGAGGTCTTCTTCCTGGTTGGTGGCACGGCGCGGGGTACCGGCCGGGGCGAGCGTGTAACCCCACTGCCTGCCCTTCCTCCCCACGATGTCGTGCTATTTATCCCGCCGTTCAGCATCGAACGAAAGACCGGGCAGATGTTCGCTGCCCTGGGCCGTCATGCCCTCGACACGGGCGGCATCGCCGGGCACTTCGCGCAAGCACATCCGCCTGCAGTCCGTTCCGCCGGCCTGTACAACGCCTTCGAGCGTGTCGCGTTCGAAGTGTTCCCGGGACTCGCGCCGCTCCGCGAGCAGATCGAGGCCTCCACGGGTGAGCAGGTCCGCCTCGCCGGAGCCGGCCCCACGCTGTTCTGGATCGGCCCGGCTGGCGCTGGCGGGCGAGTTGCCCGGGCGGCCGAGGGCTGCCCCTGCACGGTTATCCTCACGCGCACTGCTGGTGCCCGGTGAACGCCGTCGTCGGCGGCTGGGCCGCTGGATATGCGATGGCGATTCTCTCCACGTTCGCCCTCACCTACCTCGCGCTCCAGCCCGGCCCGCAGAAATTCGTGCAAAACTGGATCGACCCCGGGGTGCCGGGGTTCTTGCTGGCGGTCCCCATCTCCATCGGCACGACCGTCATGTGGACCATGGCAGGGCTGATGCTGGCTTCCGCCTATGTGCTGGGGGGCTTCGAGGATAAGCCGGGAGCCCTTGGGGCACCGAGCTGGCAGTTCCTGTTCATCATGGCGGCCCTCGCCTTCCTGCCAATCCCGGTCCTGGTTGCGCTCTCGCGACGGCTCTGGTGGCTGTGGCTGTCGATGTCGATGGCGTTCGTCGGGCTGTTTGGGTGGCTGATGCCCCTGATGGCCGAGCGATGATATACTGCCGGGACTCGTGAAAAACTTTGCAATGCACTCGGAGGCGCGGCGTGCCGGGCACCATCATTGATATGCACCTGCACACCACGCGCGGCGCTTCCGATTCGATGCTCGACCCAGACGACCTCATCACCGAAGCCACGCGCGTGGGGCTCACGGGTGTGAATATCACCGAGCACGACCGGATGTGGGAGT
>JBBIVC010000004.1:0-7676 GCA_037439905.1 Thermoflexus sp. | reverse complement strand
CACCCACACATCTTCGTTTCCAACGGCATGGAAGTGTCGACCGACATGGGCCATATCCTCGCTGTGGGCCTCAAAGCGTACGCCCCGGGCATACGCCGCCTGGAAAAGCTCCGCGAAATCGCCGACGAGCAGGGGGCGTTCTTGATCGTCGCGCACCCCTTTCGGCACTTCTTCGACCCTGTGCACTTCAAGCGCGAGGGCAAGGAGCCGTTTAACCTGACGCCCGAGCAGGCGGCGAAGCTCCCGGTGTTCCAACTGGTCGATGGCATCGAGGTGCTCAACGGCTGCAACACGCCGCGGGAGAACTACTTCGCGCTGCAGGTGGCCAAGGTGATGGGCAAGCCTGGAACCGGCGGGTCCGACGCCCACAGCACCCAGGGGATCGGCTATTTCGCCGCTGTGTTCGAGGAGGAGCTCCTGAGCCCCGAGCACATGCTCGACCAGATGCACAAGGGCCGCTTCTACCCGGGCCGCGGGCTCCCCGAAGGCAAGCTGAACAACTACTGGGAAACGGCGGAGCCGATTCCCTTCTACGAATAGCGCAGCGTGAACGCTTCCGCCTACGGCAAGAGCTGGGTCATCATCGCCGTCACGGCGATGGCGTGCCTACCCGGCATCGTGCTCAGGGCCGGCGGGGTCCACCCGCCCCCGGTGGCAGGCGCCGCCATCTTCGGGCTTGCCATCTTGGCCGCCGCCTTTCTCCTGAGCTGGGGCGCCGAAACCGCGGAACTCGATATCTCCCAGGGCCTCGCGCTCGCGATCATCGCGATCATCGCGGTGCTGCCGGAATATGCCGTCGACTTCATCCTCGCGTGGAAGGCCGGGGCCGACCCCGCGGAGGCCGAGCGCGGCCTCGCCATCGCCAACATGACTGGCGGAAACCGGCTGCTCATCGGCGTGGGCTGGCCGATTGTGTTCTTCCTCTTCTTCTACCGCACCCGTCTCAAGGAACTGATTGTCGACCGGCAGCGCAGCCTGGAACTCACCTTCCTGACGGTGGCGACCGCCTACGTCATCTTCATCCCGTTGCGCCACCACGTGACCATCATCGACACCATCGTCCTGGTGTCGCTGTTCGTGATGTACATGTTCTTCACCTCGAGGGTGGAGTCGGAGCACGTGGAACTCGTCGGCCCGGCGCAGGCCATGGGCGCCCTGACGGATGCCCCCCGGCGCGCAGCGGTGATCACGCTCCTGGTCTATAGCGCAGTGACCATCTTCGCCTCCGCCGAACCCTTCGCTGAATCCCTGGTGCATGTCGGCGAGGACTTCGGGGTGTCCGAGTTCCTCCTCATCCAGTGGCTCGCGCCGCTCGCCTCGGAATCGCCCGAAGTGCTCGTGGCGTGTCTGCTCGCCTGGCGGGGGCGCGCCGCCGCGGGCATGGGCGTGCTGATTTCCTCGAAAGTCAACCAGTGGACGCTGCTTATCGGCACACTTCCCATTGCATTTCTCGTATCGGCGGGGGAGTTCGGGTTCGCCACCGGACTCCCGCTCGATGACCGCCAGCGCGAGGAGATTTTCCTCACGGCGGCCCAGTCGGCGTTTGCCATCGCCGTGTTCATGAACCTGCGGATGGCCCGGAAAGAGGCGATCGCCCTCTTCATCCTGTTCGCCACGCAGCTGTTCATCACGAACGAGGGAGCCCGGATGGTCTATGCCGCGGCCTATACGGCCCTGTGCCTCGTTATCCTGGTTGCCACCCGGCGGCAGATTCCTCACACACTCGGCGATGCCTGGGCGGTGATGCGCGGCAGAGAGCTGAGACCCCGAGCGGACGAATCCCCTGCAGCGGCTCCAACCGGCGGCCACTGACACAAAAAGCCCCGCGGATTGCGGGGCTTTTCGCTCAGCGGCTATGGTACGCCCGGGAGGATTCGAACCTCCGACCTTTGGGTCCGCAACCCAACACTCTATCCCCTGAGCTACGGGCGCATTCGAGAGAGAATGGTGCCGAAGGTGAGATTTGAACTCACACGCCCGTGAAGGACACTACGCCCTGAACGTAGCGCGTCTGCCATTCCGCCACTTCGGCACTCAGACCATTATCGACCCGCCAGGGTGAGCGTTCAACCGGAGCCGGTTCGCGGTGGCCTGGTGGGCGGTACTGGACTCGAACCAGTGACCTCGTCGGTGTGAACGACGCGCTCTAACCATCTGAGCTAACCGCCCGCGAACGTCCAGTCTATGCCCCGGGCATCCCCCGTTCAACCGGATTTCCTTTGCTACAGTGACCCTCATGACCAGCGAATCTCGCATCGAACACGACGCCCTGGGCGAGTTCCCCGTTCCCGCTGCCGCCTACTACGGCATCGATACGGCGCGCGCGGCAGCGAATTTCCCTATCTCCGGCGAGCGCTTTCCCCGGGCCTTCATCCGCGCGCTCGGCATGCTCAAGGCAGGCGCGGCCCGCGCCAACCGGGATCTTGGAATCCTTCCCGCCGGGATGGCGAACGCCATCCTGGCTGCCGCCGAGGAGGTCGCGGATGGCAAGTGGGACGACCAGTTCATCGTCGACGTGTTCCAGACAGGCTCCGGCACCTCGACCAACATGAACGCGAACGAGGTCATCGCCAACCGCGCCAACGAGATGCTCGGCGGTGGCCCTCGCGGCGTGTACGCCCCGGTACACCCCAATGATCATGTGAACCGGGGCCAGTCGTCGAACGACGTCATCCCGACGGCCATCCACCTTGCGGCCGTCACGGAGATCCGCAAGCGCCTCCTGCCCGGCCTGTACCGGCTCGAGGCTTCGCTGCAGCGCAAGTCCGCGGAGTTCGATCCGATTGTGAAAACCGGCCGCACGCACCTGATGGACGCGACGCCGATCCGCCTGGGCCAGGAGTTCCGGGGATATGCCGGGCAGGTGGAGCGCGCCCGCCGGCGGGCCACCCTCGCCGGAGAGGCGCTGCGCGAAGTCGCCCTGGGCGGGACGGCAGTCGGCACCGGCGTCAACACCCACCCCGAGTTCGCCGCACGGGTGCTCTCGTACGTGTCTGAGCGCGAAAAGGTGCAGCTCATCGAGACCACGAATCACTTCCAGGCGCAGTCGTCGATCGATGCCATCGTCGAGGCGAGTGGCCAGCTTCGGACCATCGCCGTCTCGCTCGTGAAGATCGCGAACGACATCCGGCTCATGGGGAGCGGCCCGCGTGCCGGCCTGGGCGAAATCCGGCTGCCCGCGCTGCAGCCCGGCAGCTCCATCATGCCGGGCAAGGTGAACCCGGTGATACCCGAGGCCGTCATCCAGGCCGCTGCGCGTGTCATCGGCAACGACGCGACGATCGCGACCGCCGGACAGTGGGGGTTCTTCGAGCTCAACACCATGCTGCCGGTTGCCGGGGTGGCTCTCCTCCAGTCGATCGCGCTGCTCTCGGCCGCGTCCGCGGTCTTCGCGGAAAAGTGCATCGAGGGGATCGAGGCGACCGGGCGAGGGCCGGAAAGCGTCGAGCAGGGGCTCAGTATCGCGACGCCGCTAGCCGAGGTCATCGGCTATGAGCGCGCCGCCGAAATCGTGAAGGAGGCACTGGCCAGCGGCCGGACGGTACGGCAGGTCGCAGTCGAGCGGCTCGACCTGCCACCGGCCGAGCTCGAACGGCTGCTCGATGTCCGTCGAATGACGGGCGCCTGATGCCGCGAACATCGTGGGTGGCGGCGCGATCGCCCGGAGCCTACCATCGAAGCATGCAGCGCGTGGCACAACAGCCAGCGGTTGAGCGCGTGCAGGGGCTCATCCGCTGGGTCACCGCACCGGAAATCAGCGACCACCGGCGCGGCTACCTGGCAGGAGCGCTCGCGGTTGCGCTGGTGGTGGCGGTCCGGGTTGTCCTCCAGGTCACCCTCGAAGACCTGGCTCCAACGTTCATCGTGTTCCTTGGCGCGGTCATCATCGTGGCGCTCTTCGCGGGCACGGGCCCGGCGCTGATGGCCACGCTGGTGCTCCTGGTGGTCGGCGAGTGGCTCTTCGTGCCGCCGGCACTCGAGCCGCGCATCGGCGCCGGGGACCTCGTCGTGGGCGCCGCCTTCCTGTTCGAAGGTTCCGCCATTGCGGTCCTTGGTGGTCGCCTGCGCGCAGCGGTGACGCGGCTCGTGGTGAGCGAAACCGCGGCGCAGGAGCGCGCATCGGAGGCGCGCCGGGCGAACGAGGCGCTTCGCGTGCTGGCCGATGCGGGCGTCGAACTCAATGCGTCGCTCGATCTCGATAGCACGCTCACTGCCGTGGCTGGCCTTGTCGTCCCGCGCTTTGCCGATGGCTGCACGATCGACCTGGTCGAAGGAGAGTCCCTCAGGCGAGTTGCGACCGCCTACGCTCACGAGGAGATCGGTCAGGCCATCGAGGCGATTGCTGGTTCCGCCACACACGAGGGAACCGGGCACGGCGCCAACATCGCACTCACGAACCCCATGAGCCTGCACCCCGCGAAGATAGGCGAGGAATCCCTGCAGAATTTCCGGCCGGGAAACGGAGAGGTGGAGGCAGTTCTCCAACGGGTTCGCCCGCGGTCGCTCGTAGTGGCGCCCATGGTGGCGCGGGACCAGGTCCTCGGGGTCATGTCGTTCCTCAGGGTCGGCGATTCTCCGCCGTTCGACGACGATGACGATGAGCTTGCCCAGCAGCTCGCACGCCGGACCGCGATTTCGGCCGACAACGCGCGCCTGTACGCCGAGGCACGCAAGGCGAATGATGCGAAGGACGAGTTCCTGGGGCTCATGTCGCACGAGCTGCGGACCCCCATTACGGTCATCCATGGTGGGGCTCGGGTGCTGCGGTCGCGCGGCCAGGCAATCGATCGAGAGACCGCCGAGGGGATTCTGCGTGATGTCGAGCGCGAGTCAGAGCGCCTCTCGCGAATGCTGGAGAACTTGCTGGCGCTATCGCGAGCCGAACTTGACCAGGAGGTGGTGATTGAGCCGGTCCTTCTCCAGCGCCTGGTCCCGGCGTTGCTCCCCGGCCTTCTCCCTGGCCAGGGGCGCGACGTGACAGTGACGGTGAAGGGCGAGCCCGAGGCGGTTGCGGGAGAGCCGGGCTACATCGAACACATCCTTCGCAACCTCGTAGGAAACGCGGCCAAGTACAGCCCGCCAGGTTCACCGATCGAAATCGTGATTCGCGCGTGCCCCGGTGGGGCGGAGGTGGCGGTCCTCGACCGCGGTTTCGGGGTGGCGCCTGGCGAAGCCGAACGGATCTTCGAGCGCTTCTATCGCTCCGACCGCACCGCGCGCCTGGCCACCGGCGCTGGCCTTGGGCTCGCGGTGTGCAAGCGACTGGTCGAAGCCATGTCGGGGCAGGTATGGGCACGGCCACGCGACGGCGGCGGTCTTGAAGTCGGGTTTACCCTGCCCACCTGCCACGAGGAAGGGGTCGACGCATGACCACGGAACCCCTGTTGCTCGTCGTCGATGACGAAGCTGGAATCCTCCGGTTGATGAAGCTGGAACTCTCGGCGCAGGGCTTCCGGGTCATCACAGCCGGCGACGGCGAATCAGCGATCGCAATGGCTGAAGAACACCGCCCCGACGCGATCCTGCTCGACATCATGATGCCCGGCGCTTCCGGGCTTGAGGTCATGCGCCGGCTGCGCGAACGCTCGAACGTCCCGGTGCTCCTGGTCACCGCCAAGGACAAGGATACGGACAAGATTCGTGGCCTGGAGCTGGGCGCCGACGACTACATCGTCAAACCGTTCAATCCCGACGAACTGGGCGCGCGCGTGCGTGCCGTCCTGCGGCGCGCCCTCTCCCAGGATGTGGAGCGCGTGGTGAGAGCCGGGAATGTCGAGATCGACCTCACACGGAGGCTTGTGCACAAGTCCGGCGAGCCGGTTGCGTTGACCCGCACGGAGTGGCTCCTCCTGCAGCACCTGGCAGTCAATGCCGGCAAGGTCATGCTCAATACCGAATTGCTGACCAGGGTGTGGGGGCCGGAGTATCGCGATGACCTCCAGTACCTGCGCGTCTGGATCTCGCGCCTGCGGGCCAAGCTCGAGGACACGCCGTCGAGCCCACGGATCATCAGGACCCTCCAGGGGATTGGCTACCTGTTCGAGGCCGAGCCGCTGGAGTCCGGGGCCTGACCTCCGGGTTACGGGTCGAGCGGATGGAATACCAGGCCCGTGCCGAGCTTGGGATGGAAGAACGTCGACTTCTGGGGCATCCGCTCGCCCTGGTCGGCGAGCGCCATCACGGAATCGATGGTCACCGGGTTCAGGAGGAACGCCGTTGAGCCCGGGTGCGCATCGAGGAAGTCCAGGACCTCACCGGTATCGTGCGAGTACTCGACCACCCCGGCGCGCAGGTCCTCGTCGCTGATGGCCCAGAGCGGCTCGAGGACACCGTAGCGGAGCACGTTGGGGGCAATCGAAGCCCATCCATCACTGTGCCCGGCGGGTATGTGTCCCGCGAGCCTGGCATTGGTCCTCCGGCAGAGGAGGTGGACCTGGCCGGGTTCCAGTCCGAGCGCCACGATGTTGCACGGGTCCCCGGCCAGCAAGGCAGCGAGCTCGGCCGCCCGCTCCCCGGAATTGCCCACCAGCTTCACGTGGGTGACCTCGAAGGCATCCCCCAGCCGCTCGCGCCAATCGGAGGGGGCCGGCCGCGGGACCATGCGGTGGATCGGGCGGATTACCAGGCCCGGATCGGAGGCGGCGACGATCGCGCTCATCGCGAAACGGGCAGGGTGGTCGCGCGGCAACTCTTCGCGTTGCGCGCGCCAGTTCCGGTAGTTGACAGCCGTCTCGTAGCGATGGTGTCCGTCGGCGATGTAGAACGACTCGCCCAGCAGCGGGGCAACCTGGCGCATCTCGAACGCGCCCGCTTCCACGGCCCAGAACCGGTGGTGGTCGCCGTCTATTGTGGTCGCCGTAGCGTGTGGCGGCGTGCCCGTGATGACTGACTCAAGGAAGCTCGCCAGCTGGCCCGCCCGGTCGCGGGCAATCATGAATACCGGGCTGAACTGGACCCCGGTTGCCTGCAACAGCTTGAGCCGGTCCTCTTTCGGCCCCGACATCGTGAACTCGTGCGGCTTAACCGCGCCCTCTTCCCAGGGTTGCGCCTCGACGGCCGCGATGAGCGCCCGGCGCGTGAAGATGTGTCCTTCCTCGATGAACTCCTGTTCGTAGACATAAAGCATGGCCGATTCGTCCCGGCGAAGCTTGCCGTCGCGTATCCATGCGGCCAGCAGGCTGGCAACGCGCTGGTACCGGTCGTCGCCGCCCTCGGCAAGCTCCAGGTGCACGGCGTTGTGGGGGTTCCGGGTTGCCAGCGCCCGCTGTTGCGCCGGCGTGATGACGTCGTAGGGGGGAGCGAGGAGTTCGCTCAGGGGACCCGCGCCGGCGGTGTAGCGGAGCCCGCGGAAGGGCAGGAACTGGGGCATTCAAACTCCTTCAATGGCGGCGCCGGTTTGTTCGAGGAGCAGGCCGAACCTATGATCGTCCGGCCCCATGCGTCCTTATTGCGTCTTCTGCAACATTGTAGCCGGGCAAGAGCCTGCGAACGTCATCTACGAAGATGACGAAATCATCGTCATCCAGAACATCCTGAAGTGGGTTCCCGTGATGCTCCTGGCGATGACGAAAAAGCACGTCACACAGGCTGAGTTGTGGCAACACCACATCGGGAAGGTCGCACCGATCGCCGCGGAGATCGGGCGGCAGCTGTGCCCCGGTGGCTTCCGTCTGCTG
>JBBIVC010000003.1:6113-26143 GCA_037439905.1 Thermoflexus sp. | reverse complement strand
AGCCGGGATCTCGGCGAAGCTGGCCGGGAGCCAGGGGCTCTGGATGGGGACCGCCGTGAATGCCCCGGGGGCAAGCTCGGGGGCCCACCATCACGGCGAGAACGAGTCGGGGATCTACATCCTCCGGGGGCGGGTGAGGTTTCGCTGGGGCCCGAACCTCGAGCACGTCATTGATGCGGAACCGGGCGATTTCGTGTTCGTGCCGCCGTACGAGGTGCACCTGGAAGAGAACCTGGACCAGGAGAACGAGGCGGAGCTGCTGCTGGCGCGAAACAGCCAGGAGCAAATCGTGGTGAACGTGCCGGACCCGCGCCAGGGCTGAACGCCGGGTGACGTGGCCAGGCTGTCCGCGCGATGGGAGTCGCCGGGCCGGTCAGACGCCCAATGCCACCGGGGCGTTTGAGCGAACCGTCAGTTCGATTCGGGGAAGGTGACGCAGGTGGTGGTGCTCTCGATGCCTTCGACCGCGCGGATGTGCTTGCTGATGACAGAGGGCACGTCGGTGAGGTTCGGGACCTCGACGACGGCGACGATATCGTATGGCCCCATGACCTGGTAGACCTCGGCGATGCCCTCGACCGACCGGAGCTGTTCGTAGACATCGACGGTCTTCGCCGGGTCGACAACGATGAGGACAAAGGCTTTGATCATGACCTTTCCAGCTCCTGCGGCGGCGAAAGGTTGCCGCCCGCGTGATGGGGTAACGGTAGCACGTGGACGTTTCCTGCGCGTTTCCGGGCGGTCAGCTATCGCGTAGCCGCAGCACGGCCATGAAGGCTTCCTGGGGGATCTCGACGTTGCCGACGCGCTTCATCTTTTTCTTGCCTTCGGCCTGCTTTTCGAGGAGCTTGCGCTTGCGGGTGATGTCGCCGCCGTAGCACTTCGCGAGCACGTTCTTGCGCATGGCGCGGATGGTTTCGCGGGCGATGATCTTGCCGCCCACGGCGGCCTGGATGGGGACATCGAACATCTGGCGGGGGATGAGGTCTTTGAGCTTGGACACCAGTAGCCGGCCTTCGCGCTCGGCGTTACTGGCGTGGGTGATGAGCGAGAGGGCATCGACCGGCACGCCATTGACCAGGATATCGACCTTGACCAGGCGTGCCGGGCGGTAGTCGGTGAGCTGGTAATCGAGGCTGGCGTAGCCGCTGGTGGAGCCTTTCAGCTGGTCGTAGAAGTCGACCAGGATTTCGGCCATGGGCACGTCGTATTCAAGGAGGACGCGGGCCTCGCCGGGGGAGACATCGTTCTCCGCTTCGAGGAACTCCATGCGCAGAAATTGACCGCGGCGGGAGGTGACGAGTTCCATCACCTGCCCGATGTAGCGGCTGGGTGTGATGACATCGATTTTGGCCCAGGGCTCGGAGATGACCGCGATCCTGGAGGGGTCGGGCAGGTCGGCCGGATTGTCGACCAGAATCTCCTCGCCGGCGGTCGTCTGGACGCGGTATTCAACGCTTGGCGCGGTGGTGAGGAGGGAGAGGCCGTATTCCCGTTCGAGGCGTTCGCCAACGATTTCGAGGTGGAGGAGGCCGAGGAAGCCGAGCGGAATCCGAAGCCGAGTGCGACGGAGGATTCGGGCTCGTAGACGAGCGAGGCGTCGTTGAGGACGAGCTTGGCGAGCGCCTCGCGGAGTTCCTGGTACTGGTCGGAATCGGTGGGGTAGATGCCGGCGAAGACCATGGGCTTGGCCTGGCGGTAACCGGGGAGGGGTTCGGGGGCCGGGTCGGCTGCCATCGTGATGGTGTCGCCGACGCGGCATTCGGCCACATCCTTGAGGCCGGTGGCGACGTAGCCCACCTCGCCGCAATCGAGCCCGGGCAGCGGGCGCATGGCGGGGCTGAAGGTGCCAAATTCGAGCGGCTCGAAGACGGCGCCCGTCTGCATGAGTTTCATTTCCTTGCGGCCGCCCATGCGCCCCTCGAACACCCGCACATGGGCGACAACGCCTTTGTAGGCGTCGTACTTGGAATCGAAGATGAGGGCCTTCAGGTGGCCTTCCGGGTTGCCTTTCGGCGGGGGGATGCGCTCGACGATGGCCTGGAGGATCTCGGGGACGCCGGTCCCTTCCTTGGCGCTGGCGAGGATGATCTCGGCCGGGTCGAAGCCGATGACGCGCTGCAGCTCGGCCGCCACACGCTCGGGTTCGGCGTGGGGGAGGTCGATCTTGTTGAGGACCGGGATGAGCTTGAGGTCCTGGTTCATGGCCAGGTAGACGTTGGCGAGGGTTTGCGCCTCGATGCCCTGGGACGCATCGACCACGAGGAGAGCGCCTTCACACGCGGCCAGGCTGCGCGAGACCTCGTAAGCGAAGTCGACGTGGCCCGGGGTATCGATGAGGTTGAGCTCGTACTCGAGACCGTCGGCGGCGGTGTAGCTCATCCGGGCCGCTGCCGCCTTGATGGTGATGCCCTTTTCGCGCTCCAGGTCCATGGAGTCGAGGACCTGTTCAGCCATCTCGCGCTTGGAGACCGTGCCGGTGGTTTCGAGGAGGCGGTCGGCGAGGGTCGACTTGCCGTGGTCGATGTGCGCGATGATGCAGAAGTTGCGGATGCGGGCCTGGTCCACGTTCTGAGTGTAGGGCGCGACGGTGTTAGGCGGGGGCGGCCCCACGGCCGGTGGGGAGGCGCCTGTGGGACGCTCCATCGACGGCCTTCGCGGTTGCCATCGAAACCGCGGATGCCCGCATGAGGAATTCCCGTGCTAACCTCCCTGCGCACATTTCTCCCACCAGGAGCTTCCCATGCCTCGGAAGAAGGTCACGATCGTCGGCGCCGGGATGACCGGCGGCGCAATGGCGCAGCGCCTCATCGAACGCGACATTTGCGACGTGGTGTTGCAGGACGACCCGCAGTTCGCGGGGACGATGCACTTCGGTAAGGCGCTCGACGAGTCGCAGGCTGCGCCGTGGGAGGGTTACTCGACCCGGATCTCGGCCACTGACGGCTGGGAGGAAACCGCGAATTCTGACGTCGTGATCGTGACGGCAGGCGCCCCGCGGAAGCCCGGCATGAGCCGCGAGGAGCTGCTGAACGGCAATGCCGAGATCGTGAAGGCGAAGGTGGCGGCGGCCGCCAAGGCCTCGCCGAACGCGGTGCTGGTGATTTTCTCGAACCCGATGGACGCGATGTGTCAGGTGGCCCTGAAGGCGAGTGGCTTTCCGCGGGAGCGGGTGGTGGGCCAGGGCGGCGCGCTCGATAGCGCGCGGTATCGGTACTTCGTCGCCGATGCGCTCGGCGTCTCGGTGCGCGACGTCCACGGCTACGTCATCGGGGGGCATACCGACACGACAATGGTCCCGGTGGTCTCTCAGACGCGTGTCGGGGGTGTGCCGTTGACGGACCTTTTGCCCGCGGACCAGGTGCAGGCGCTGGTGGCGCGCGCGATGCGGGGCGGCGCGGAGATCGGTGAGCTGTACAAGACCGGGTCGGCGTATTTCGCGCCATCGGCCGCAACGATCGCGATGGTCGAGGCCATCCTGCTCGACCAGCGGCGGCTCATCCCGTGCTCGGTCTACCACCAGGGCGAATACGGCATCCGCGATGTCTTCAGCGGGACGGTGTGCCAGCTCGGCGAAGGCGGCATCCAGCGCACGTTCGAGTTGCCGCTGACGGATGACGAGCGGAGCCGGGTGGTTGCGGCGGCGGAGGCGACGAAAGAGCTGCTGAAGCTGCTGAATTAGGAGTCCCGGTGGGCGCTACGCCAGGGCCGCGCGGAGCTGCGCCGCGGCCAGGCGCACCTGGCGTGGCGCGGTCCCGCCCGGGATGTCGCGCGCGGCGAGGGCGGAATCGACGGTGATATCGAGGACGTCCCGCTCGAAGAGGGGGCTGGCGGCGGCGTAGGTCTCGAACGGGAGTTCGTTGAGCTCACAATAGCGGCGTTCGGCCTCGCGCACGAGCCCGCCCACCACGCCGTGCGCTTCGCGGAACGGCATGCCCTTCTTCACCAGGTAGTCGGCGATGTCGGTTGCGAGCGAGTACCCGAGGCCGGCGGTCTCGCGCATGCGGGCGAGGTCGAACTCCAGGGCGGGCACCATGGCGGCGAAGATGCGGAGCGTGGGGAGCACGACATCGGCGACGGCCAGGATGTAGGTCTTGTCCTCCTGGAGGTCGCGGTTGTAGGCCATGGGCAGGCCCTTCATGGTGGTGAGGATGCCTACCAGCTCGCCGAAAACCCGGCCGGCGCGGCCGCGGGCGAGCTCTGCGACATCGGCGTTCTTCTTCTGCGGCATGATGCTCGACCCGGTCGCGAAGGCATCGGGCAGGCGAACGAATCCAAATTCTGCGGTGGACCAGAGCACAATCTCTTCGGCGAACCGGGACAGGTGGGCCTGGGTGATGGCTGCCGCCGCGCAGAACTCGGCAACGAAGTCACGGTCGGCGGTGGCATCGATGCTGTTCCGGCTGACCGCTTCGAAGCCAAGTTCGGCCGCGACCATCTCGCGGTCGAGCGGGTAGGGCGAGCCGGCGAGGGCGCCTGAGCCAAGGGGGAGGATGTTGGTGCGCTTTCGGCAATCGAGGAAGCGTGCGCGGTCGCGCAGGAGCATCTCGCCGTAGGCGAGGAGGTGGTGGCCAAGCGTGACTGGCTGGGCCCGCTGGACGTGGGTGTAGCCGGGCATCGGGTCGGCGGCGTGGCGTTCGGCCAGTTCGCAGAGGACCAGGACCAGGCTCGCGGCGGCTTCCGCGGCGCGGTCGCAGAGGTCGCGGACCAGCATGCGGTTGAGGAGCGCGACCTGGTCGTTGCGGGAACGGGCGGTGTGGAGGCGGCCCGCGGGCTCGCCGATCTTTTCCCGGAGGAGCACTTCGATGTGGGTGTGGATGTCTTCGAGCTCCGGCCTCCAGGCGACCCTGCCGGCCCGGAAGTCTTCGAGGACGAGGCCAAGCCCGGCGATGATTGCCCCGGCATCGGCGGGCGGGATGATCCCCTGTTGGCCGAGCATGCGAGCGTGGGCGATGGAGCCGGCGATGTCATGTTCCCAGAGGTCCTGGTCGGCCCCGGCCGTGTAGGCCTGGGTCAGGGCGTCCATCTCGCCCTCGAAGCGTCCACCCCAGGTGCGGTTCCCGGCCATCAGCGCGCCGCCTCTTTCAATGGAGGCCAGTCGAGCAACTCGGAGAGCTCGGCGAACGTCACATCGGGCGAGACACCCTCGGCATCGGGGCGTGAGCGCTTCCAGGCAGCGGCGATGCCGAGCGCCTGGGCGCCGGCGACATCCTCGACGAGGGAGTTGCCGACCATCAACGCCTGGCCCGGCGAGACCGCGAGGGCGCGCAGCGCGTGTTCGAAGAGAGCCGGGTGGGGCTTGAGGTAGCCGACTTCGACAGAAACTGCGACGACGTCCCACCCCACGTCGAGACCGAGCTCGCGAAGGTCCTCGCGGAAACGCTCGCCGCCGAACGCGCGGTTCGTGACGATTCCCAGCCGAAAGCCGCGCCGGCGGAGCTCGGTGAGCGTCGAGCGGGCATCGGGGTAGGCCGCCTTGCCGCCTTCGGCGCCGGAGACGTAGATGGCTTCCATGAGTTCCGCAGCCTGGCCAGTGGTGAGCAGGACTCCGCAGCGTGCGGCGGCGGCCCGGGCCACGGAGGCGTAGTCGGGCTCAATCCGGTCGGTGGCGCGGGCGGCGCGCATGGCGTCCTCCATCGCATCCCAGGTGGAGCGAGCCAGCTGCTCAGGGTCGCGGCAGGGGATGCCCCGGTCGCGGAGGAAGGCGACGGCGCGTTCAGCCGCCATGCGGCGAAACTCCGCCGGCTCGGGCGCCCCGGCGGCGTGCCAGAGGGTATCGCCCACATCGAACAGGACTGCGCGGAATTGCATACGGCGGAGGTACCCTGGCCGGTGGGGACCCGGCCAGGGTCGATAATCGCATCCAGTTTGCAACGGAACAACGCGGCCCGTTTACGAGCGGGAAGCATGGGCGGGGTAGAATGCCCTGATGCGACTTCGCGCCACACGAACGTTCCACGTCGAGCCAACCATACCGCCGGAACTGGAGCCACTCCGGCGCCTCGCCCAGAACCTGTTCTGGACCTGGAACACGGACGCGGCGAGCCTGTTCGAACGGATTGACCGCGACGCCTGGCAAGAGCTGGGCCACAACCCGGTGCGCCTGCTGCAGAGCGTCCGGCGCGAGCAGTGGGAGAGCCTGGCCCAAGACGAAGGCTTCCGCCGTCACCTCGAGCGGGTGGCGGAAGCGTTCGACGGGTACATGTCGAGGAAGCCGCTCGTCGAGGTCCCGGGGACTTCCGCCCGTAGTGTCATCGCGTACTTCTCGATGGAGTTCGCCCTTACGGAGAGCCTGCCGAACTACTCGGGCGGGCTCGGGGTGCTGGCGGGGGACCACCTGCGTTCGGCAAGCGACCTGGGGCTGCCGCTGGTGGGGGTGGGGCTGCTCTACCACCAGGGATACTTCCGGCAACAGCTCGCTCCCGATGGCTGGCAGCACGAGGAGTACGCGGACATCGAGCTCGCCGGGCAGCCGCTGCGCAGGGTCCGCGATGGCGACGGAGAGCACCTGCGGGTGCGCGTGCCGTTCGACGGGCGCGACGTGCACGCCTGCGTCTGGCGCATGGACATCGGGAAGACGCCGCTGTACTTGCTGGATACGAACATCGAGCCGAACAGCCCGCAGGACCGGCAGATCACGGCCAGGCTCTACGTCGGAGACGCGGATTCAACAGGAGATGGTGCTGGGCATTGGAGGCGTGCGGGCGTTGCACGCGCTCGACCTGCACCCGGCCGTGTGCCACATGAACGAAGGGCACTCGGCCCTGCTCGGCGTCGAACGGATCAGGATGATGATGGAGGAGTACGGGGCGAGCTTCGAGGAGGCGCGCATCCCTGTCACCTCGGCGACGGTGTTCACCACGCACACGGCCGTCGCAGCGGGAATCGACCTTTTCGCCCCGGACCTGCTCCGGCACTACCTGGGGCACTACTACGGCAGCATGGGGCTCGACGACCGCGGGTTCCTGGGCCTCGGCCGGACGAACCCGGCGGACGACACTGAGCCCTTTTCGATGGCGCTGCTCGGCCTGCGATTGAGCGGCTACCGGAACGGGGTCTCCAAGCTGCACCAGACCGTCTCGAGGCGGTTGTGGGAATCGGCCTGGCCTGCGCTGCCGCTCAGCCAGGTGCCCATCGACTCGGTGACCAACGGGGTCCATCTGCCGACGTGGGTGGCGCACGAAATCGGCGACCTGTTCGACCGCTACGTGGGGCCGGGATGGCGCGACGACCCCGTGAACGCGGACTGGGGCCGCGTCGTGGACATCCCGGACGAAGAGCTGTGGAGAGTCCACGAGCGGCAACGCGAGCGGCTGGTGTTGCGCGCACGCGCACAGCACGCGGAGGACCTGGTAAGGCGTGGCGAGGCCGCCGGCAGCGAGCGGGCGGGACAGCCGCTGGATAACCGGACGCTCACCATCGGGTTCGCGCGCCGGTTCGCCGGGTACAAGCGGGCAACCCTGCTGTTCCGGGACCCGGACCGCCTGGCCCGGATCCTGAACAACCCGGAGCGGCCGATCCAGGTGGTGTTTTCGGGGAAGGCGCACCCGCGGGACGAACCGGCGAAGGCGCTGATCCGTGACGTGCTGCAGTTCAGCCGCAGGCCGGAGTTTCGCGACCGGGTAGTCCTCCTCGAACGGTACGACGTCGAGCTCGCGAGGACGCTGGTGCAGGGCGCGGACGTTTGGCTGAACACGCCGCTGCGGCCGCTCGAGGCGAGCGGGACCAGCGGGATGAAAGCGGTCGCGAACGGCGCCCTCCACATGAGCGTGCTGGACGGATGGTGGTGGGAGGCCTACCGGCCGGGGCTGGGCTGGGCAATCGGCCGTGACCGGCTGGACGATGACCCGGAAGCCCAGGACGCCTTCGACGCGAACTCGATGTATGACCTGCTGGAAAACGAGGTTGCGCCAGCGTTCTACGACCGCGATGCCGATGGGATTCCGCGGGCGTGGGTGCAACGCATGAAGGCATCGATCGCCGCGTTCGCGCCGGTGTACAACACCAGCCGGATGGTTGCGGAGTACGCTGGCACGGCCTACACGCGCGCGGCCGCCAGCTGGGGGCGCCTGCGCGAATCCGGCCTGGCGCTGGCCCGTGAGCAGGCCGCCTGGCTGAACCGGGTGGGTGCGGCCTGGGGCGAGGTGAAGGTGTGCGACGTGGAGGATGACGGCGGCGACGAACGGCCCACCGGCGAGCCGGTACGGGTGACGGTCCAGATCCACCCTGGCGCACTCTCGCCGGATGATATGCGCGTGGACGTGGTGTTCGGGCCGGCGACGCCAGCGGGCGATCTGACGATCGACGCCACGGCGCCGCTTGCGCTGCAGGAGCGACGGGACGACGGCGTGTGCGTGTTCGCGGGGACGTTCGCCCCGGGGACCGGGGGCCGTGTGGGGTATGCGGTGCGGGTCCTGCCCCATCACCCCGGGATGCATGACCCGTTCGCAAGCGGGCTCGCCCTGTGGGCGTAGCGCCGGGAGGGAACGGCCGCGCGATGCCGAAATATCAAGGAGAAGGAGGCTGATCGACCATGACCTACTGGGCGCAACTCCTGCACTTCTATCAGCCGCCGACCCAGACGCACGAAATCCTGCACAGGGTCGCCGAGGAATCGTACCGGCCACTCATCGAGGTGATCCGGCAACACCCCAACGCCCGGCTGGCCGTGAACATCCAGGGGGTGCTCACCGAGCTGCTGCTGGAACACGGGCTTGGCGACGTGGTGCTGGGGCTGAAGGAACTTGCGGAAAAGGGCCAGGTGGAGTTCGTGGGGAGCGGGAAATTCCACCCGATCCTGCCGCTGATCCCGCCGGCGGAGCGGGAGAGGTCCATCGCGGAGAATGCCCGGACGAACAGCCGGGCATTCGGGAGCGCGTGGCAGCCACGGGGCTTCTTCCCTCCTGAGATGTGTTACAGCGCAGAGATCACGCCGGCGATCCACGCGGCGGGGCACGAATGGGTCATCCTGAGCGGGGTGGCGTGCCCGGACGAGTGGCCGATCAACATCGTCTACCGGATGCCATCGAACTCGAGCGCGATCGCCGTGCTCTTCCGCGACGATGTGCGCAGCAACCGGGTGTCGTTTCGCGAGACCGACCCGGAGCGATTCATCGAGGACCTGGCGAGGGTTGTCGGCCAGGAGGAGGCCTACGTCGTGACGGCGATGGATGCGGAGACCTATGGCCATCACATCCGCGATTGGGAGAAAGAGTTCCTGGGCGCGGCGTTCACGCTCCTGGCCCAGCACAAGGCGCATGGGCGGAGCAAGGTGCGGATGGCGCTGCCGAGCGAGTTGCTCGGCCTGTTCCCTGCCGGGCCGACCATCGAGCCGTATCCATCGAGCTGGAGCACGAGCCGGGACGACATCGCGGCACACAACCCCTATCCGCTGTGGAAGTCGCCGGGCAACCGGCTGCACGAGCTCCAGTGGGAGTATGTGGACCATTGCCTGGACCTGGTGTCGGTCGCGAGGAGGTATGCGACGACAGCGTCAGCGCGCAAGTTCTCCGCGATGGCGCAGGAGAAGCTGCAACCGGCGCTGCATTCGTGCCAGTTCTGGTGGGCGAGCCGGCGGCCCATGTGGGACGTCTCGATGGTGCACCGGGGATTCATGCTGCTGAACGAGGTGGCCGTCTATGCATCGAAGGCCATCCACGAGGGGTCGGCTTCCGAGGCGGTGAAGCGGAATGCCGCGTGGCGCCTGGCGGCGGCGAACGAAGCGCGCGTGGAGATCGAGCGCGAACTCATCCGGAGCGAGGGCGGATGAGAATCCTGTTCGCCACGGCGGAAGTCGACCCGTTTTCGAAGGTGGGGGGGCTCGCCGATGTGGCGGCGTCGCTTCCGCGCCGGCTGATGGAGATCGGGCACGATGTGCGGATCGTGGCGCCGTGCCATCGCGATTCGGTGGCGGCGCACGGGGCATCGAAGACGCACCGGGCGTACACGGTTCCGCTCCCGGGACGCCCGCGGGATGTCGACGTCGCCATGGCCGAAGGGTACGGCGGCGTCCCGGTACACCTGGTGGCGGACAGCCACTACTTCGGCGACCGGGAGATCTACGGTGAAGCAGATGACCTGCTTCGCTACCAGTTCTTCTGCCGGGCGATCATCGAGATGCTGAAGCACGATGCATGGGTGCCGGACATCCTGCACCTGAACGACTGGCACACGGCTCCGCTGGCCTTCGCTCTGCGGAACCTGGCGTGGTCCAACCCGAAACTGCGCGGCGTGGCCTCGGTCTTCACGATCCACAACCTGCGCTACCGGGGCCCGGATGAGCTGAACGATTTCCTGGCCCAGGCGATTTACTACAGCGACATTGTGACGACGGTGAGCCCGAGCTATGCCCGGGAGATCCTGACGCAGGAGTATGGCGAGGGACTGGATGCGTTGCTCAGGCTCCGGGAGGACGCGCTCATCGGCATCCTGAACGGGGTGAACTACGACGTGTTCAACCCTCGTACCGACCCGCGCATCCATACCCAGTTCGACCTCGGGACGCTGGAGGCGCGCGGGGCCAACCGGACGGCCCTCCGGGCGGAGCTCGAACTCCCGGAGAGCGGCGGCCCGGTGCTGGGCATGGTGACACGGCTGACGGAACAGAAGGGAGTCGACTTGGTGCTCCAGGCGATGCCCGAGCTGCTCGCCGCCGGAGCCCAGCTCGTGGTGCTCGGTGATGGAGACCGGTGGTTGAAGGAAGAGCTGGCCCGCCTCGAGAAGGAGCACCCGGCGAGTGTGCGCTTCATCGCCCGGTACGATGCGGGCCTGGCGCAACGGATCTACGCGGGCGCGGACCTGTTCCTGATGCCGTCACGGTACGAGCCATGCGGCCTCGGACAGATCATCGCCATGCGTTACGGGGCGGTCCCGATCGGACGCCGGACGGGCGGGCTCGGGGATACGATCATCGATGCCGACGAGCACCCGGAGACGGGGACCGGGTTCCTGTTCGACGAGTTCAGCTCGTTCGGCCTGGTGAGCGCGTTCGACCGGGCGTTGCGGGCGTTCCGGGACCCGGCGGCGTGGACCCGGCTGCAGACGAACGGGATGAGCCGGGACTACTCGTGGCGCGCCTCTGCGACCCACTACGTCGAGGCGTACATCTCGGCGCTGCGCCGCCGCGGTATTGTGCCGCTTGAATGAGCGCGCTCTGCGGCCACGGCGGTCGATTGCTATGCTCGCCTCCATGAACGCGTACGCGGGAGGCCGGGTGACATGAGCGACGAAGCGCGCATCCATGTGGCGGGGCTCGGCCCCGGCTCCCCGGCGCACCTCACCGCTGAGGTGCGCGACCTGCTTGACTCGGGCGTGCCGGTGATCTTGCGAACGCGACATCACCCGGTGGTCGCGGCGATCCCGGGGCTGGCCGGCGCGCGCGACTGCGACGACCTGTACACCTCGGCGGAAAACTTCGAGGCCGTGTACGTGGCGGCGGCCGAGCGCGTGCTCCAGGCAGCCGCCACTGGCCCGGTGATTTACGCGGTGCCGGGCCACCCGCTCATGGCCGAACAGTCCGTTACCCGGCTCCTGGCGATGGCCCGGGAGCGCGGGATGGCGGCCCGGGTGCACCCGGGCGTGAGCTTCGTCGATGTAGCGGCCGCCGCGCTGGGGCTGGACCTGGGCACGGTGCAGCTGTGCGATGGGCTGGACCTGCGGATCGACACCTGGCGGCCCGCGCTCATCAGCCAGGTGTACGGCCGCGACGCTGTGACCGCCCTGAAACTGCAGCTGCTGGAGATCTACCCCGCCGACCACCCGGTCACCGTGCTTTCGGCAGCCGGGACAGCGCAGGAGGCGGTGCGGCAGGTGCGCCTGGCCGAACTGGACCACCGCGCATACGGGTACCTGGATTCGATCTACGTGCCGCCGATCGACCCGCTGGACGATGTCCGCCGGTTCGATGGCCTGTATCACATCATCGAGCGTTTGCACGGGCCCGGCGGGTGTCCATGGGACCGGGAGCAGACACATGCGAGCCTCCGGCCGCATCTGCTCGAAGAGAGCTACGAGGCGCTTTACGCGATCGACCAGGGCGACCCGGTGGCGCTCACCGAAGAGCTTGGGGACGTGCTGCTCCAGGTGCTGATGCACGCGGCGGTCGCGGAACGGCTCGACGAGTTCACGTTCGGCGATGTGGTCGAGCACATCGCGCGGAAGCTCATCCGTAGGCATCCGCACGTCTTCGGCGAAGCGACGGCGACAACCGCCGAGCAGGTTTACCAGAACTGGGAGGCGTTGAAGCAGCAGGAGAAGCCCCGCCAGTCGATCCTCGATGGCGTACCGGCGACGCTGCCCGCGCTGGCCGCATCCCAGGCGATCCAGGGGCGCGCCCGGCGCATCGGGTTCGACTGGCCCACGATCGAAGGGCCGCTCGAGAAGCTGCGCGAAGAGATCGACGAGCTGGCCCGGACCAACGACGCCGCGGAACGGGAGGACGAGTTTGGCGACATCCTGTTCGTCGCGGTGAACATCGCGGACCACCTGGGGATCGATGCGGAGCAGGCATTGCGGGGCGCAAACGAGAAATTCCGGAGGCGCTTCGCCGGGGTGGAGCGGCTGGCGATGGAGCGAGGCATCGATCTAAAGTCCCTGGACCTGGAAGGGCTCGATGCGCTGTGGGACGAGGCGAAGGCGGCGGAACCCCGGTTGTGAGGCGCGATCGGCACCTGTAGGCTGATTGTTGCACTTTGAAACTTACCCGGAGGGGGCCATGACCCAGGCTGCAGAGTCGGTGATCACGCTCGAACGTTTCGCCAAAGGGAAGACGTTCCAACAGTACCTCGATAGCGGCATCCGCAATCGCGACCTCTTCGAGGAGAACTACCGGAATCTCGTCATCTCGCCCGAGCAGGAGAAGGCCCTGAAGGATCTGGCGGCGCGCCCCGACGGTCCTCACCACATTGTGGTGATCGGCGAGGACTGGTGCCCGGACGTGTACCGGGGGGCAGGCGTGGCCCAGCGCATGGCCGAGGCCATGGGCATCGAGCTCCGGTTCTTCGAGCGCGACCAGAACAAGGACATGATCGCGGAGTACCTGAAGGACGGCGAGTTCGAATCGATCCCGGTGTTTGTCTTCTACGACCGGAACCACCGGGAGATCGCGCACTTCATCGAGCGGCCGAAGCTTGCCAACGAACAGATTCACATGACCCGGGAGGTGATCGGCGATACCTCGCCCGAGGGCATCGCGCGGCGGCTCGGGCACGAGCCATCGGAAGAGGAGATCGCGGCGGCGCGCGCCGAGGCCCGGAAGCGGTACCTGGAGTGGCAGAAGGGCGAGATTTGGGCCGGCTGGCGGGTGGCAACCGTTGACGAGGTGATCGATCTGCTGCGCGCGAAGCTCGGCTGAGGGAAGCCCCCCGCGAACTCTTGCGAAGTCCCCGCAGCCGCGGGGACTTCGTTGTTGCGAGGGGCGCCCCGGGCGTGGCTAAATCGGGGCCGTGGAGCGCGACCCCGAAGAGCATCGCAAAAGCACGGGGGCCCAGGTCCTGGCCAGCGTCTTCATCTGCGCCCTGTTCATTGCGGCGTACGTGGCGGCGATGCACGCGCTGGTCGATGTATCGATCGTTGAGGATGAAGCCGGGCGGAACCGCAGGGACACGGTCTATCTCGCGTTGCATCTCGGCTTCCTGGTGCTGGTCCTGGTGGTGGGGTTTGTGACCGGCAAGTGGCTGAACGGGCTGGGGCTGGCCTACGGGTTGCTGTTCTTCATCGTGCTGGTGGTTGCGATGTTGATGGTCCTGGGCGGCTCGTACGAGCTGGCATGCCGGGGCCACAACGACCTGGTGCGCCACTGGCAGTGCTGAACCCGATCAGAGCAGATCCCAGAGCCGGTCCAGGGTGGCGATGACCGTGACGGGCCCGGCGTTTCCGGGATCCTCGCGGCGAAACTCATGGGTGAGGACGGCCCGCATCCCCAGGGCACGGGGACCGAGCACGTCCTCGCGCATGCGATCGCCCACAAAGAGCGCCTCGGAAGGCCGGATGCCGAGCGAGTCGAGCGCGGCTCGGTAGATCGGTCCGCCCGGCTTCCGGTAGCCAACCTCCACCGAGAAGACCGCGATTTCGGGGACCTCCAGCAGCTCGAATTCGGCGAGGCGGCGGCGCATCAGGTCCGGTGCTGTCTGGGTATTGGAGACGAAGGCGACGCGGAAGCCGGCATCCACAAACCGCTGGAGAGCATCGGCCCGGCCTGGCGGGAGCACCCAGCGGGCGATGTCGGCCTCCCCGTACAACCGGTCGAGCGCGGCGGCAAGGTCCCCGGCAGCCGGCCCAAGACGCTCGAGATGAGGGCGGGCCAATTCGGCCACCGACGGCTCATCGACCGCTCCGGCGGCGTAGCGGGCAGCGAGGGCATCCCGTACCCCTCGCGCCGTGGCTTCGGCGACCTGAAGGGCGGCCCCGGGTTCGAGGCCAGTGCGGCGTGCCAGGAGGGCGGCGAATCGGCTGTGCGCCGTGACGAAGTCCATGGGCTCAAGGCCGAAGACGGTATCGCCAAGGTCGAAGAGGAGCGCGCGGACGCCGCTCAGCCGAGGTTCCACGGCCGGACCTTCCGGGCGTGAATGCGCAGGACGACGCGCTCGCGCGAGGCGATGCGCTCCTCCATCTCGGGTGGGAGCACAGGGCCGAGGTAGCGGTGGGCGATCGCGCGCATGTGTGACCTTCCGGGATCGTCGAGCACTTCAGCCTCGCCCTCGATGGCTACCCCGCGGTAGGGCCGCTCCTTCGTGTCGACGATGAAGGAGACGCGGGGGTCGAGGCGGGCGTTGCGCGCCTTGGGCCGTCCCGCGGGCGTGGAGATGATGACATCGCCATCGAGGATCCCAAACCAGACGGCGGACGTGATGGGGGCGCCACCGGGGTTCAGGGTCGAGAGCACGCCGGGCCACTTCGCCTGTTCGAGGAACGCAAGCACTTCGGGCGGCAGGAGGCGAGGCATGGCTACTTGAAGGCGAGCGCGTTGGGAGGCGAGCCGATGCCGCCAAGCTTGTTGATTGGCGCGGATGTGAGGAAGCAGAGGTAGCGGCCATCGCTGGCGCAGTCGGCCGCGAGCATCGAGAGGTCCCAGAGCTCGCCAATGGCCATGCCGAACAGGCCAATGAGCCACTCGTGGAGGAACCCTCCGGTGTCTCGCCGTGGGGGCCATGCCTCGAGCGAGGGAAGGTCGCTCGCGGCGGCGACGATGTGGAGGTCCCAGAGATAGCGCGCCATCGTCTCGCCTGAGGCGATGCCCGGCGCGCGGAAGGTGGCCATGTTGGCGAGTGCAACGCGTTGTGGCTGATCGAGCGAGCTGTACCACTCGGTCCAGCCGGTGCGGAGGAGGAGGACATCCCCCGGTTCGAATTCGACGCCCTGGGCTTTGCGGCAATGCTCGAGTTCTTCGACAGTGAAGCGGCGATCGGTGGTGAAATCGATCGGGTCGCCGCGGGATTCGAGGAAGCGGCCGATATCGAGCAGCGCGGCCCGTCCCGCGATGCCGCGGCGCGCCCAGTGGTCGATACCGCCTTTGGAGCCAGGCTTGCCGGTCACCTCGGAGGCCTTGATCCCGTTGTAGAAGCCATGCTGGGAGTTGCCGACGTGGACCAGGGTATCCCACTGACTGCTCGCCTGCGGGTAGAAGTTGTCGAGCACGTCGTCGTGATGGATGGCCCCGGCGATGATGCTCTGGCGGATGGCGCCCCGGCCGAAGAGTGGCGGATTCGGCAGCTCCAGGGACCAGTTGAGCGCGAACATCTTGCCGGCGGTGACGAGCCGTGCGGCGGCGGCGATGCGCTCGGGTGTTTGCAGGTTGAAGAGCCCAACCTGGTCATCCCGGCCGAAGAGCCACCACGCGGAGTGGGGCGGGGCGCCGTCGATGGCGGGGAGCTGGTCGAACGTGGGGAGCGGGTCTGGAATCGGCATGGCGCGCATTGTAGCGGCCCCGCCGCATCACGCGTGTGGCATCAGGGGGTGGCGGCTGCAGGCGCGGGGCGGATGGCAAGCGCCGCAACGATGGAATCCTCAGCATCACGGGCGGCCGCCTCCAGGTCGAAGCTTTCGGGGTCGAGCAGCCACTGGAAGGCGAGCCCGATGATGGAGCCGATGTGGCGGGCCGCGGCGAGATCGGGGTCGATGGGCCGGAAGTGGCCGGACTCCTGCCCGCGGCGGATGCCATCGGCGATCGCCCGGCGAAACCCGCGGTAGAGTTCGCGGACCTGCCCGGCCAGGTCAGGAGCGCTGCGGGCGCTGGCGGAGAAGTGGAGGAAGACTTCATAGGACGCCGGGTCGTCGCGGGCCATCAACACGGCGCGCCGGGTGGCCGAACGGAGCTGTTCCACCGGGTCCCGGCTGGCGGCGACCGCATCAGCGACCGTGGCGGCGAACGTCTCCCGGCAGCTGGCGAGGACGCCGGAGAGGAGCTGGGCCTTATCCCGGAAGTGGTAGGCGACGAGGCCGCGGGAGACCCCCGCCTCGCGTGTGATTTCGTCGATCGACGTCTCGTTCCAGCCGCGGGCGGCCATGACCCGGATGGTGGCGTCGATGATCTGTTGCCTGCGGAGAGAGGCGGTATTCGTGCGGGCCATGGCTGGCTCCGGTGGGCAAGGTACACGCCGGGGCACGGTCGCGTCCGGAGGAAAATGTAGCAGGTGCCCGGCGCGTATGGCGGCCCCATCCGATGGCCTTGACCGGGGCTGTAGCATGAGCGGCATCCAGTTCTGGCGTGACGCTGAAAGGTAGTGGAGACGTGCCCTTCGACCCCGCCACGCCTTTGCAGGTCGAGGAAGTGAACGAGAAGCGGTGGCGGCTCCTCGCTGACCTGCGCTACCACGGCAAGTTCGAGGACTTCGTGGTGCCAGCAGGCACGCTCACGGACTTTGCCAGCGTGCCACGGTTGTTCACATGGCTCGTGCCAACCTCGGGCAAGTACACGAAAGCCGCGGTTCTGCACGATTATCTCTGCGAGACGGAGCTCATACCTCGGAACGATGCGGATGGCGTGTTCCGGCGTGCGCTCGGTGAAGCCGAGGTTCCCACGGTGCGCCGTTACGTCATCTGGGGAGCGGTACGGCTGGCCTCCCTGTTGCGGGGAGCGAAGGCTGGTGACATCGCGGGAATTGTGTTGCTCGCGCTGCTGGTCGTGCCGCTCGCGGCGCCCATCGCGATAGCCGTCATGTGCGTGCTGCTGGGGCTGTCGCTGGTCGAAATCGTGGTGTGGCTGGCGCTACGCGTTTTCGGGAAGACGCCGCCCGGGCCACTGCGCTGGTGGTGGACCTAGCAGGACAGGCTTCAGACCGTCTTGCGCCCCGCGACCGGCCGCCCGTCCTCGATATCCGCGAAGAAGCGGAGGAGTTCGCGGGCGAACAGCTCCGGCTGACGGGTGGGGATGGAGTGGCCGGTGTTCCTAAACACGAGGTAGCGCACTCCAGGAAGTTCGCGAACCATGACGTCCGAGGCGCTGCGCACGTGGTCGTCTTCGCCGATGCAGACGAGGACGGGCATGGTCAGCCGCCCGCCAATCACCGGGAGCAGGTTGGGGCGCTCCCGGCGGGCGCGCGCGCAGCCCACGATGCCAGCGCGGGAGAGGCGGGCGTAGTGGTCGCGCAGCCCCTGGGCGAGGAAGGGGTCCTCGATCGAGCGTGCCGCGCGCCGGCCGGCCTCGGCGGGCCCGAATCGATCGACCGTGGCGACGAATTCTGCGATGGCAGCCTCGCGCTGGCGATAGCGCTCGTCGTAGTCCGGGTGGTCGAAGGCGGCCGAGGTATCCGAGAGCACGAGGCCCGCGAGGCGCTCGGGCCAGGTGACGGCGAACTGGAGGGCGACCATGCCGCCGAAGCTGGAGCCGGCGAGCGCGCAGATATCGATTTCCAGGAAGTCCAGCAGGGCGGCGACATCGCCGGCAAGGGCATCGATGGTGTAGGACTCGATTTCCTCGGGCGCGGAGGAGAGGCCGTGCCCGCGCAGGTCGACGGCGATTGCGCGGTAGTCGGCGGTCAGGTCATCGAACAGCGGCACCCAGCTCCGGAGGTCAGAAGTGAAGCCATGGAGGAGGACGACGGCGGGAGCCTCGCGGTCGCCCACGTCTTCGAAGTTGATGGTGATCCCGTCGTGTTCGAACTGCGGCATCCGGCGATAAGACACCCTGAAGGGGAGATGGGCAAGGGGCAGGGTTCGCCAGCCGCCGGATACAATTCGCAGCCAGCACCGGCAAGGAGACGAGCACATGCCACGGACCGTCTACGTCGTGCCCCACTGTCACTGGGACCGGGAGTGGTACCAGCCGCACGAGCTCTTCCGCTGGCGGCTGGTGCAGATGATCGACGAGTTGCTGGACCACATGGAGGCGCACCCGGAGTACCGGTGCTTCAACCTCGATGGGCAATCCATCGTGATCGACGACTACCTGGAGCTCCGGCCCGAGAACGAGGGCCGGCTGCGGGCACTCATCGAATCGGGCCGAATCGTGATCGGTCCCTGGTGGGTACAGCCTGACGAGTTCCTGCCGAGCGGTGAATCACATATCCGCAGCTTTCAGCGCGGTATCCGTTTCGCCGAGCGCCTGGGCGGAAGCCTGAAGGTGGGGCACTGCGCCGACCAGTTCGGGCACATCGCCCAGATGCCGCAAATCATGGCCCAGCTTGGGCTCACCAGCGCCTGCCTCTGGCGCGGGGTGCCCGACGCCATCCCCGGGTGGAGCTTCTGGTGGGAGGCTCCCGATGGCACGCGCCTCCCGGTGCTCTACCTGCGGAACAGCTATTCGAGCGGGTGGCGGCTGCCGGAGGACCCCGATGACCTGGTGGAGCGCGCGCGCCGCCAGGAGAAGGACCTGCGCGAGGGACTCCCCGCGGTGCTGATGAACGGGACCGACCACTCGCGCATGGAGCCGCACGTCCCCGCAGCGCTCGAACGCGCGGCCGGACGCGGGTACGACTTCCGGATGGCGACGCTGGCGGACTACGAACAGGCGGTGCTCGCGGCGGGAATCGACCCGGTCACGCACCGTGGCGAACTCCGTTCGCCCGACCGCTCGAACGTGCTGGCCGGTGTCCTCTCGGCGCGCATGAACATCAAGCAGCGGGATTTCGAGGTCTCTGGCGCCCTGGAGAAGTACGCGGAGCCGCTCGAGTTGCTGGCATTCCTTTACCGGGGCCCCGACGGTTCGCCGGCCCTGCGCCACGCGTGGCGGTTGCTGCTGGAGAACTCGCCGCACGATTCGATTTGCGGGTGCAGCGTGGACCAGACGCACCGGGAGATGTTCCCGCGCTACGACCGCGCGGAGCAGCTGGCCCGGCAGGTCGCGCGGGAATCGCTCGCGCATCTTGCCAGGAACGCCGCGGTCCCGGCCGGCGGTGGGCTGGCCGTCTTCCGCCCGGTGGCGTGGGCACCGGCGGTCCTCGAAGCCGAGGTCCCGCTGGAATGGGCGAGCTACGACCGGCTGCGGCTGCCCGATGGCAGCCTGGTGCCGTACTTCCTCGACATCGAATCGGCTGCCGGGGGCGAGATCTTCGTGCACGAGGCCGTCTCGCCGCGGGGCGCGCACCGCCACCTGGACTTCCTGCGGGAGCAACGTTATGACAATCACGCCATCGAAGCGATGGAGTGGGAGCTGGATGGCCGCCACCTGCGCGTCACGACCACGGTAGGGCAGGACGTGACGGTGATCGATGAGGCCTCGGTGCGCGAGGAGGTCCGGCAGGTGGCCGCCAACAACCTCGCCGACACGGCGGAGGTGACGGTGCGGCGGAGCCGGAGGGCTCGGTTGCGGGCGGTGCTGCCGGCGAGCCAGGCCATCGGGCTGCAGGTACTCACGCCGTTCGATTCGGGCCAGGACGACCCGGCGCCCGGGCTGCCCGACCGGGGTATCGCCAACGAGTACTACGAGGTCCGGCTGCGAAAGGGGAAGCTGCTGGTGCGGGACTGGCAGCACGGGATCGACGTCGCCAACGCGAACGCGTTCGTCTCCGAAGGGGACCGGGGCGACGAGTACAACGCCGACATCCTCCCGGATGCGGTAATCGTTCCGATTGCGGTGGACGAACTTGAGCGCACAG
>JBBIVC010000003.1:418-6080 GCA_037439905.1 Thermoflexus sp. | reverse complement strand
ACGTCACGTGGCTCCAACTGCCGGCGCGCCTGAACCGCGAGCGGACAAGGCGGGCCGGCCGGGAACAGGTTGTTGTCCCGATCACCACCGAGGTGACGCTGTGGAACGGCGTTCCCCGCGTGGACTTCCGCGTGACTGTGGAGAACCACGTGCGGGATCACCGGCTGCGTGCGCTGTTCCCGCTCCCGTTCGCGGTTGAGCGCGCCATCACCGAGAACCAGTTTCACGTCTCCGAACGGCCGGTGACCCCGCCCCCGTGGAACGGGCTGAGCAACGAGCAGCCGCCGGCAACCTTCCCGCAGAAAACCTTCGCCGCCTTCGAGGCCGGCGGCATGGGCATGGCGGTGTTCAATCGTGGCCTGCAGGAAGGGGAGGTCGTGCGTGGGAGGGACGGGCGCCAGGCCTACGCGCTCACGCTGCTCCGGTGCGTGGGGTGGCTTTCGCGGCCGGACCTTGCCTCCCGGCGTGGCGGCGCCGGGCCCACGATCTCGACGGAGGACAGCCAGATGCAGGGCACGCACTCCTTCGCCTACTCGCTGACGACCTACCGGGGGAGCTGGCGCGAGAACAAAATCCAGGAGCTCGCCCACGCGTTCGCCTACCCGCCAATGGCCGTTGGGACGAATGAGCACGAGGGCTCGCTGGGACTCGATATCCCGCTCGCGCGGCTGCCGGCCGGGGCGGTGCCAACCGCCCTCTGCCGGAGTGACCTGGACGGAGCGCCGATCCTGCGCGTTTACAACGCGTCGGGGGCAGAGACCGTTGCGGAAATCCAGGTGCGGGGCGCCGCACCCGGCGCCAGCATGGTCGACCTGCTCGAGCGAACGGTTGCGCCCGCAGAACCCGGGAACGCGGGATGGCGCGTGGCCCTCCGGGAGTGGCAGATCGCGTCACTTCGCTTCGGCCGAGCCTAGCCGGGGCGGGTGGCGCTGGCAGGCGGTGGCGAGGGATGGCCGAGGCTGAGTGCGATATCCACCTGGTTCCCTTCGACGAAGAAAAGGGTTGCGGCTACTGCCTGCGCTTCCTGGCATCGCCGCCCGACCCGGAGCTCATGGCCCCGGCGATGCGCATCGTGGAGCTGGAGCAGTGGCTGATGGCCAGGCGTTCCGTGCCGGAGGAGCTGCTGTATGCGCGCATCGAGCAGCTCCTCGGGAGGCGGCTGAGCGTTCATGAACTCGACGACCCCGATGCGTTGATCCGGCGGGCGCAACGTCCCCGCCGGGACCCGGCCATGGACTGGTGGTTCGATCCCTGACGGGAAGGGGCCATTGGGCGAAGAAGAAACGACGTGTGGCCGCTGGATCGGCGCGGCGGGCCGGGTTTACTGGCAGGGGAGGCGCCAGCCGTGCGAGACCTCAGCCTTGCCGAGTGCGAAGACATCCTCCGGGAGCAATCCGTCGGACGGGTCGGAGTGCGTGATGCGGATGGCGTGTACGTTGTGCCGATCCACTATGCGTTCGCCGAGGGGACGATCTACGCCCACACCGCTCCGGGGAAGAAGCTTCGTCTGATGCGGTTGTGGCCGCATGTCGCCCTCCAGGTCGACACGATTACGAGCCCGACGGAGTGGAAAAGCGTGCTCGTGCAGGGCGCGTTTCACGAGCTCACCGGTGAGGCCGACCAGGTCCATGCCCGGCAGGTGCTGCTCCGGGCGTTCGAGGGGAATCACTCGGCGGTGACCGCCGGGCACGGCCACCGGACCACCCTGGCCGAGGCGGTCGTGTTTCGCATCGACCCGGCCCACATCAGCGGGTGCGCGGAAGGCGGGTGAGACGGCTGCGCCTGTAGGGGTGCAACCGTCTAGGATCCGGGCATGGCGGACGCCCCCGCCCGGAGCGAGAGCGAGATGCCGGCGCGGGCCGCCGGGGGGCTGGCTATCGCCGCCGCCATCGTTGCCTTCGGGTTCATTGGCTCGCGCTTGTTGGGCGTGGTGCGGACCATCGCCATCGCAAACGCCTTCGGTTCGAGCCCGGAACTCGACGCCTACAACATTGCCTTTCGCATCCCGGACCTGATCTTCCAGGTCCTGGCGGGCGCGACGCTGGGGAGCGCCTTCATCCCGGTGTTCGCACGGCTGTACCGCCGGGAGGGAGAAGCGGAGGCATGGCGGCTGGCGAGCCGGGTGCTCAACCTGGTGACCGTGGCGACGGCGGTATTGTGCGCGGTGGCGTTCGCGCTCGCGCCGTTGCTGGTGCCGCTGCTCGCGCCGGGGCTGGGCGAGGACATCGGCCGCCGCGATGAGCTGATGGACGAGGCCGTGGAGCTCACCCGGATCATGCTGCTCTCGCCGCTCCTGTTCGCGGTCAGCGGGATCATCACCGGGATCCTGAACGGACGGCAGCGGTTCTTCCTGCCCGCGCTGGCGCCCATGCTCTACAACCTGGCGATCATCTTCGGGGCCGTGGTGCTCGCCGACGAGTGGGGCGTGAAGGGGCTTGCGGCGGGGGTGGTCATCGGAGCGGGCCTCCACCTCGCGGTGCAGGTGCCCGGGCTGTTCCGCGAGCGGATGCGATACGAGTTCGGATTCGGCTGGGGCGATGCGGCCGTGCGCGAGGTGGCGCGGCTGATGGGGCCGCGGGTGATTGGGCTCGCAGCCGCACAGGTCAATTTCGTCATCACGGGGTTCTTTGCCTCGAAGGTTGGGGCGTCGGCAATCTCGAACCTGACATATGCGTGGTTGCTCGCCGGGCTGCCGCTCGCGCTTTTCGGGATGGCACTTTCGACCGCCGCATTCCCGCGCCTGGCCGACCATGCAGCGGATGAAGACCTGGACGCGTTGACGGCCACGGTGTCGCGCGTGCTCCGGGTCATCATGTTTCTCACGGTGCCAGCGGCCCTCGGGCTCGCGATCCTGCGAGAGCCAGCAACCGTGGTCCTGCTCGAACGCGGGGAGTTCCTGCGGGGCGATGCGCTGATCACCTCGGCGGCGCTGGGGTGGTATTGCCTCGGGATCGTGCCCCAGGCGGGCATCGAAATTCACAGCCGCGGCTTCTACGCGCTTGGCGATACGCGGACGCCGGTGACACTGGCGGTCAGCGCTGTCGCCGTGAACCTTGCGTTGAGCGCGGCGCTCTGGCGCGAATTCGGCACCGGAGGACTGGCCTTCGCGGTATCGGCTGCGGCGTGGCTGGAATGGGCGATGCTCTACCTGCTGTACGCGCGCAAGACCGGGGCGAAGGTTGCCGACGATTTGCGTTCGCTGGCGACCATGGCGGTGTGCGGAGGGGTAATGGCGCTCGCGCTCGGGGCCTCGTTCGCGCTGTTCGACCTGGACACCTGGGCCGACCACCTGGTGGTCGCGGTGGCTGGCGCCATCGCCGGGGGAGCGGTGTACGCAGGGATGGCGAGCCTGATGGGCGTTGAGGAGTTCCGCGAGACGCTCGCGCGCGCCGGGGCGCGGCTGGGGCGTGGGGCGGCGTAGGACATCCGTGGACCGGGCGGCCCGTCATTCGGGGCCGGGTGGGGAGCGCTCCGAAGCCAGGGGCTGAGGTACGGTTCGGGACGTGATTCGCGGCTATCTTCGGTGCAGCGGCCGGGAGAGGATCCGGCGCGTGGCGATCGTGGTGATGATTGTGGCAGTCGCCTATGTGCCCGGGGGCGTGGCGCTGGCCATGCTGCTCAGCAGCGCGGACTGAGGCGCGGATGGACCGGGACCTCGCCGTCCTGCTCCTCATCATCGCCTTCCGGGGCGGCGTGCCGTTCCTGGTCTTCCGGTGGCAGTTCGCGGGCGGGTTGCTCTGCATCCTGGCCGACGCGAGCGACTCGATCCTGCAGGACGCGCTCGGCGCGGAGCCGCTGAAAGGCCACTACCACCTGGTCGACAAGTCGTTCGACACGTACTACCTGCTCTTCGAAGCGATCGTGGCGTACCGGTGGGCCGACCCGCTGGCGCGGTGGGCGGCGGTGGGACTCTTCGCGCTGCGGGCGGGCGGGGTGGTGTTCTACGAGCTCACGGAGATCAGAGGCACGTTCGTGGTTACGCCCAACGTGTTCGAGAACTTCTACCTGTTCGTCGCCGGGCTGCGCACCATCGATCCGGGGTACCGCATCCCGTCGTGGCGTTGGCTGGTAGCCATGGTGGTGTTCGTTGGTGCGCCGAAGGTGCTGCAGGAGTACGTGATGCACTACCGCGAGGCGGCCACGTGGCACTTCGTCAAGGAGAACATCCTGATGTGGCGGTAGGCCACCGGGGGCAGCGGTGGCGAGCGTCTACTCCTGCTTCGGCGTCAGCCCCGGGCGCTCGCCGCGAAGGCCGCGCACCGCGAGATCGACGCCGCCGAGCCTGCGCATCCCCTCGACGCGGCCGGTGCCGCGGTTCTGGGCCATGAGCATGTAGTCGGAAAGGCCCGATTCGAGGGAGCTGGTATAGCCCATGAGGTCCTGGGACTTGTTGGCGGCAAGCTTCGACATGCGGACGGCCATCGGGCTGTTCTCGGCCACGCGGAGCGCGTAGTTCACGGTCTCGCGCTCCAGATCGTCCTGCTCGTAGACGCGGTTGACGAACCCGAGCTGCATCGCTTCTTCCGCGGTGAGGAAGCGGCTTTCGAACATCAGCTCCTTCGCCTTGCGTGTCCCGATGTCGTACGGCAGCGAGAAGTACTCGAGGAGCGCCGGGAGAAAGAGCGCGTCCTTCGCGGCGAACACGAGGTCGACGCAGGCTGCCATCATCCAGCCGGCGAAGATGCAGTAGCCCTCGACCATGGCGATGGTGGGCTTGGGAGCGTTGCGCCACTTGAGCAGCAGGTCGAGGTTGTAGTGCTTGAAATTGTCGTAGAACTCCAGACCGGCATCGCCGATGCCGCGAGCCTGGCGATCGGCCAGCTGCTCGGGGGTCCCCAGGTCGTGACCGCTGGAGAAATTGCCACCTGAGCCGCGGGTGATGATGACGCGCACTTCGGGGTCGGCGATGGCGCGGTCCATGGCGATGTCGTACTCGTCGAGGAGGCGCCACGACTGCGCGTTCCGGTACCGGGGGCGGTTGAAGGTGATCCAGGCGATGGGTCCGTCGGTGCGGTAGAGGATGTCGGTGAGTTCCACGAAAGACTCCAGGCAGTGCTGGGCCAGGAGTTTACGCTTGAGGGCTTGACGGCAAAATTCAACAGGTGAAGAATTCACCATATGATGAAATCTCCAACACCGGGAAGGACGGGGCGCCGGGCGGGAGCATCGGGGACCCGGGAGGTCATCCTCGGGGCGGCACGCGCACGGTTCGTGGCGTCCGGGTTCCAGGGGGCGACCATCCGCTCGATTGCTGCTGATGCCGGGGTGGACCCGGCTCTTGTGCTGCACTTCTTCGGCACGAAAGAGGCGTTGTTCCGGGAGGCGGTCCAGCTCCCGATCAACCCTGCGGATCGACTACGAGCGGCGCTGGAGAACGACCGAGAGTCGGCGGGCGCCGCACTGGTCGGGTTCCTGGTCGACGCGTGGGAATCCGAGGACACGAATCGCACCCTGCTCGCGATGGTGCGCTCGGCGGTCACGGAAGAGGTTGCGGCACGGATGGTCCGGGAGCAGGTGGTGGGGGCGGTCGCGCAGACGCTCCAGGCGTTCGGGGTCGACCGGGCGGAGTACCGGGCGGCGCTGGTCGCCACGCAAATGGCGGGTCTGGCGCTGGGCCGCTACGTAGTCCGGCTGGCTCCGCTCGTCGAAGCCAGCCGGGCGG
>JBBIVC010000003.1:0-408 GCA_037439905.1 Thermoflexus sp. | reverse complement strand
CTGGTCGTGGCATTCGGCCCCACGCTGCAACGCTACCTGACCGGGCCGCTGGACAGGGAGGACACGGCATGACTGCTGCGGCGATCGCTATCGAGGGCCTGCGCGTGGTGCGCGGAGGGAGGGAAGTGCTGCCCGGCGTCTCGCTCTCCATCGGCGGAGGAAGGATAACCGGGCTGCTGGGGCCCAGTGGCTGCGGAAAGACCACGTTGATGCGCGCAGTCGTCGGCGTGCAGGTGGTGGCGGGGGGCAGCGTCTCGGTACTGGGGCTGCCCGCCGGCAGTAAGGCGCTCCGCTCTCGCGTGGGATACGTAACGCAGGCGCCATCGGTGTACGACGACCTGACGGTGAGCGCGAACCTGCGCTACTTCGCGCGGGTGCTCGGGGCGAAGCCGGGGCGGGTGGCGACGG
>JBBIVC010000002.1:0-27132 GCA_037439905.1 Thermoflexus sp. | reverse complement strand
CCGAATGCTCTCGCCGGTCCTGCGGTGAGCGCCTGCACGGCCTCGCAAGGTCCATCTCCCTACGCTCCACGAGCGTGTAGACCGAACCAGCCGCGGTCTCGATGCAGCTGATCCCAAACGCAGCGAGGTCGAATTCCTGGAGCTTGTCCTCGATGGCGTGGGGCGCGTGGTCGGTCGCGATGGCGTCGATGACCCCCGAATTCACGCCCGCCACCAGCGCCCGGCGGTCGGCTTCGGTGCGCAATGGCGGATTGATTTTCGCGTTCGTGTCGTAGGCGGGCTCTTCGCCGGGGCCGAACACCGCGTCCTCGGTGAGGAACAGGTGGCTGGGCGTCACCTCGCAGGTTATCGGGACTCCCCGGGATTTCGCCTCGGCAACCAGCTCGAGGCCCCTCGCGGTGGTCACGTGGGCGATGTGCAGGCGCGCGCCCGTCGTCTCGCACAGGGCGATGTTCCGGGCGATCGCGGCCGTCTCCGCTGCCACTGGCTGCCCCGGCAGCCCGAGCCGCTCGGAGACGCGGCCCTCGTTCATCGAGCCACCCTGGCTGAGTTCAGGCTCGTCGCAATGCTCGGAGATGGGGAGGCCGAGCGCCCGGGCCAGGTCCATCGCGTGCTGCATCAGCCTCGGGTTCGCCACCGGGCTGCCGTCGTCGCTGAGGGCGATGCAACCGCTCGCCGCGAGCTCCGCGAGCTCGGCGAGCTCCCGCCCCTCGCGCCGCCGTGTGATGCACCCGACCTGGAGTACGCGCACCCGCGCTTCGCGAGCAACGATGTCGCGAATCGCTTCCACCACCGGCGCCGAGTCCGGCGCGGGGTTCGTGTTCGGCATCGCGCAGACGGTCGTGAACCCGCCCCGCAGTGCGGCCAGCGTTTCCGTGGCGATGGTTCCCTTCTGTTCGAAGCCGGGCTCGCGCAGGTGCGTATGCAGGTCGACGAACCCGGGCATTACCAGGCACCCTGCCGCATCAATAACCCGGGCGCCACCGGGTTCAATCCCCGCCTCGATCCGGGCTACACGGCCATCCGCCACCAGCACGTCGAGCATCGCATCCAGCCCGGCGCCAGGGTCGAGCACACGCCCTCCGCGAATCACGATGCGGTCGCTCATGCGTGCCTCGCCGTCGCCATGAGGTAGAGGATTGCCATGCGCACAGCGACTCCGTTCGCCACCTGCTCCTCGATCACCGAGGCCAGGCCGTGGGCCACATCGGGCGCAATCTCGATGCCTTCATTCATCGGTCCCGGGTGCATCACCAGCGCGCCCGGGCTGGCCAGCGCCAGCCTTCGCGCATTGAGCTGATAACCCGCAATGTACCCGCGCAACGAGGGGATCAGGCCCTTCTCCTGCCGCTCCTTCTGCATCCGCAGTGCCATCACCACGTCCGCCCCTTCGATTGCCCGGTCGAACTCGGTCGTTACGGTGCAGCGGCCCCGCTCGCTGGCGGCCCCATCCAGCGTCCTGGGGACAAGCGTGGCTGGCCCGCAGAGCGTCACATCCGCCCCGGAGGCGAGCAGCGTCCACAGGTTCGAGCGCGCGACGCGGCTGTGCAGGACGTCGCCGACGATGACGACCTTCTTGCCCGCCAGGTCGCCCACGTGGCGGCGCATGGTAAAGAGGTCCAGCAGCGCCTGGGTCGGGTGTGCGTGCGTTCCATCGCCCCCGTTGATAACCCCGGCGCGAGTATTACGCGCCGCCAGGTATGGGGCGCCTGACTTGCCGTGGCGCATCACCAGGATGTCGGCCCCGATCGCCTCGAGCGTCCGCACGGTGTCGATGAGCGATTCACCCTTCTCCACCGAACTTCCCGAAGCCGTCAGGTTGACCACATCGGCCCCCAGCGCCTTCGCGGCAACCTCGAAGCTGGCGCGCGTGCGGGTGCTCTGCTCGTAGAACAGGGTGACCACCGTCACTCCCCGGAGCGTGGCCACCTTGGCAACCGGCCGCGAGCGGACCTCGTGCATGCCCTCCGCCGTATCGAGGATGAGCGAGATTTCCTCCGGCGTGAGCGTGTCGGTATCGAGGAGGTCCTTGCGCGTCCACGCGGGCAAGGCCTGCGTGCCGGTCTCGACGGGTGCAGCCTGGACGTCAAGCATGGGTGGCCTCCTCTCCGGACACATACACACCGTCCTCGCCGTCCACTTCCGCAAGGCGCACCTGCACGTCCTGGACGAGCGCGGTGGGGATATTTTTGCCGACGAAGTCGGGGCGGATGGGCAATTCGCGGTGGCCCCGGTCGACCATCACCGCCAGCCGGACGCGCGCCGGTCGGCCGAAGTCGAGGAGCGCGTCCAGCGCCGCCCGGATGCTCCGGCCGGTGAAGAGCACATCATCCACCAGCACCACCGTCTTACCGTCGATGGAAGCCGGGATGTCGCTCGGGCGGACGGGAGGCGGCGCCCCGCGCCGGGTTACGTCATCGCGGTACAGCCCGATGTCGAGCGCTCCAACCGGGACGTCTGCGCCCTCGAACTCCTTGATGGCGGCGGCCAGCCGCCGGGCGAGCGGGTACCCCCGGGAAAGCAGGCCCACGAGCACCAGGTCGCGCGTGCCGTGGTTATTCTCGACGATTTCGTGCCCCAGGCGGCGAATCGTCCGCGAGATCTCTTCGGGACCGAGGTAGGGGCCGCTCATGAAAAACGCCTCCCCCGGCCATCGGAGCAGGCGCACACAGCGAGACACTTGCCGGCCATGCCGGCACCTCCTCCCTTAGCAGCCTCACGGGACCGCCTTAAAGGGTTTCATCGAGGGTAGCGCAGCGCCAGCGCTCCGGCAATGGTTCCGGGTGGGATTAACCATAAGGCGGCCGGCGGTATACTCCCGCTACCAGCGCCCCTCCCGGGCCAGCCCTGCCCCGCCTGGAGCCAACCTCCGTGAGCCTGTCACCCGCAACCGAGCCCGGGCGAGAAGCCGACGTGCGCGAGCGCATCTTCGCCAGCGCCCTCCGCCACTTCTCCCACAAGGGGTTCGCGGCCACCTCCCTTCGTGAAATCTCCGAAGACGCCCAGACCACGAAGCCGATGATCTACTACTACTTCGGCTCCAAGGAGGGGCTCTACGCGAGCATCGTCCGCGAGATCCTCGAAGAGATGGCCACCGGGATCCGGTCCCATCTCCCCGTCGAGGCCCCTGTCCAGGATCGCATCCTTGCCTACTGCGAGCGCTACCTCGAACACTTCCTCCAGCAGGAGGAGATCATCGCCCTGGTCCTCCGCGAGGTCTTTGGCCTTGGCGGTGTACCCATGGCGGAATTCTCCCAGGCGCTCGGCGAGCGCGTGCGCCAGCCCCTGGACGAGATCCTGCGCCAGGGGATGGAGATGGGGGCCCTGGCCCATGATCACGTGATCGCCTGTGCCACCGCGATCACCGGCATCCTCAACATGTTCATCCTTGCGCACGTCTTCGGGGGCGCGCCGATCGACCGCGAGACCCCGCTTCAGCAGGTCCGCCACTACATTCGCGGCCTCGCGGGGCCGAATCTCTCGCCCGGCACCCTCTAGTTCTGCCCTCCACCTGCCGTTTCTCTTTCTTAGGGAGGCAGGCTGTGTCCGACACCAAACTGATCGACTACTACTCGGTGCTTAACCTCCCGCCGAAGTGCGACCTCGCGGGCATCGAAAACGCCTACGCGCGGCTCTCCGATGACCTCATGAAGGCCTCCGAGCACGACGATACGGCCCGCGACGCGATGCAGCGGCTGAACGAGGCGTACGCCGTACTCTCGAAGCCTGAGCTGCGCCGCGAGTACGACCGGGCGTTCTTCAAGGCCGAGCTCGAGCGCCTCGAGCGCGAGGCCCGGGCCCTGCAGCGCCGCCGCGCGCTGGCAGGCAACCTGCTCATTGGCGCGCTTGGCATCGTGGTCGCGGTCCAGGCTGGAGCCCTGCTCTACCTCGGCTGGGATAGCGCCACAGGGTTGTTCCGGGAGATCGGCGCCCTCCTGTTCTAGGGCCGCCCGTCAGCTGGCCGCCGGCCGTTCGGCCAGCTCAGCGAACCGCGCCGCCTGGGCTTCGGCGTAGGGCGTGATGGTCTCGACCACGTTGACCCGGCTGTCCAGCCGTTTCTGCAGCCCGCTCATCAAGCCGAGCACGCGGAAGATCAGGAGGATATCCCCGGGGATCTCCGTGACCGGGTTTGCATTCAGGATCCGGGCAAGGCGCTCGTTCACCTCCGGCATCACATCGGCATCGATGTACGGCTTCTGGTCGGCGCCGGTAGATTCGAAGAACGAGCGGCCCAGCGCCACGAGCGATTCCGGGTCCTCGCTCTTCGTCTTGAATCCCAGCGCCCGGAAGGCTCGCACCATCCCCTCTTCGTCCTGCCCGATGAGCGCCATCACCAGGCGTGCGTAGTTCAGGCGAAACTCCTCGGGCAGCTCCTTCGAAAGCCCGAAGTCCAGGAACACCACGACCGGCCCCGGCAGCACCAGCAGGTTCCCGGGGTGCGGGTCGGCGTGGAAGTAGCCGTGCACCAGGATCTGCTCGCAGTAGGCTTCCGTCATGATGAGCGCCACCTGGTTCGGATCGATGCCCTGTCGCTGAAGCGCGGGGATGTCCGAGATCTTGGTGGCTTCGATGAACTCCGTAGTCAGCACGCGGCGGGCCGTGTGCTCCCACACGACGGTGGGAATGCGGATGTCGCTTCGATGCGAGAGGTTGCGCGCAACGCGCTCGGCGCTGTGCCCCTCGAGGATGAAGTCCAGCTCTCGCGGGACGTCCTTGTTGAGCTCCGCCATGATGACCCGGAAATCGAAATTCGGCTCGATCCGCGCCAGGATCCGGACCAGGATGGCGATGTTCCGCAGGTCCGTCTCCATCACCCGGTCGATGCCCGCGTATTGCACCTTCACGGCCACATCTCGCCCGTCTTTCGTCCGGGCCCGGTGCACCTGCGCGAGCGATGCCGAAGCGATCGGCCGCCGCGAGAAATCATCGAAAATGGCGTCGGGGTGGGCGCCCAGTTCGCGCTCGATCACCTGCACCACTTCGCGAAATGGCCTTGCAGGCACCCGGTCCTGCAGCCGGCTGAGGATGGCCACGTACTCCGGCGGGGCCACATCGGCCCGGCTGCTGATGAACTGGCAGGTCTTGATGAGCAGGCCCTCCATGCGCGTGGCCAGCCGGTAGATGCGTTTCGCGCTCTTCCGATGCGCCGCCGAAAGGCGTCGCTCCCGTTCCGCCGCCGAGAGCTTCTTGTCCCGCTGGATACGCTTGTAGCTCACGTAGATGAGCAGGAAGGTCCAGCCCACGTCGAGAAAGCGCCGCGCGCGCCAGGGCCAGGCCAGGGGACGTGCACCGGTTACTGTTTCAGCCATGCGCAGGTGAGCGTAGCCTTCCGAAGGTTAGGAAGCGATGAGGCCGGGCTATGCCCGGCCTCCATTTGTCTTGCCCGGCTCGCCGGCTTACGCCTTGAGCGAGATCCCGTCCACCTTCCAGGCGCCCGCGACGTCCTTCCACCGGGTCGCGATGGTCCGCGACTGGCCATCGGCCGACATCACGATGTCGACCAGGTGGTCGTCGCCTTCCTGCCCCTGGAGCTCGATGCTCACGGTCGGGGTGCCGCCGCCGGCCGCGCCAGCGCCCTGCATCTGCGATTGGAGCGCCATCGCCTGGCCCATGCCATTCGGGGTGAAGGCCATCATCAGGCCCGCGATGTTCTGCGCCAGCAAGTCCTTCGCGAACTGGTCCGCAGCGTCCTTCAGTTCCGCCATCTTTGCTCTCCTTCAGGCCTGGCCCGCTGATCTGGGGTGGGGCAGGCGAGCATAGGGTAGGGTCCACCGGTAACCTGTCAAGTTGACCACTTACGAGGTCTTGCTGGCGGGAGTACGATTGCGGACAGCAGCGGAGGTGCGGCGATGAAGACGCGTTTCGTGAAAGACCCGGGGCAGGTACGGCGGTTGCAGGAGGCGTTCGCCGCGCCGGCGTTTCTCGATCTGCGGTCGCTGGCCGTCACCTTCGATTCCGACCCCGCCATCATTGCCGAGCTCCTGCCTCCGCCACTGCTCCCTGCCGCAGCTCCCCGCGTCAGCGTCTCCATCAGCGAAGTTGCCCGCTCGAATTGCGTTGGGCCGTTCAATGCTGCTGCGGTGAATGTCGCCTGCCAGTTCGAGGGTCGCGAGGGCGTGTACTGCCTCTCCATGCCCATGAGCACCGACACCGCCGTCATCTTCGGCCGCGAACTCTACGCCGAGCCCAAGAAGCTCGCCGAAATCCAGCTCGAACACCGTCCAGGGGGCCATGTCCGCGGCGCTGTCACCAGGCGGGGCATCACCGTCATCGAGATCCGCGCCCGCTTCGAAGACGAGTTCTACGAATCCGGCGCCGAGCGCGAGACGCGCCACTACTACTTCAAGTACCTCCCTTCCGCCGATGGGCGCGGGTTCGCGCATGCCCCGGAGCTCCTCGAAGTGACGCACCGGACAGTGGTGCACCGCACTGTCCGCGGGACCGGGACGCTCACCTTCCGCGAATCCTGCCACGACCCGCTGATCGATGTCCCGGTGCTGTCGGTCACGGGAGTATCGCTGAGCGAGGCCGACCTCTACACCTCGGCGCGCGTCGTCGCTACCGTCGACCCGGCGGCCTTCGCTCCCTACGCGTTTGCGAAGTACGACGACCTGACCGTATGGGCCGAGGCGCCCACCAGGGTGACGGCCTAGAACTCCTCGGGGAGGAACTTCCTGAATTGCGGCAGGAGGTCGGGCCCCTGCCGCAGGTGGTGGCCCCCGTCGTCGGCAAGGATGACGCCCGTAATCCACGCGGCTTCGTCGCTCAACAGGAACGCGACCGCGTTCGCGACGTCCGCGGTGGTCCCCAGCCGCCGGATTGGCATCCGGCGCAGGTACTCCTCAACGGTCTCCGGGTTGCCGGTGAGCCCCGCCGCCAGGTCCGTGGGCACGAGGCCGGGTGCGACCGCGTTCACGCGGATCCCGTGCTCGCCCAGGTCATCCGCCGCGCACCGCGTCAGCATGTTCAGGCCGGCTTTGGCGACGCAGTAGGCGGTCATCCAGTGGTGCGTGTGCGTACCCGCGATCGAGCTGATGTTCACGATGCTGCCGCCCCCCGATGCCTTCATGAGCCTCGCCTCGTGCTGCATCGCGCGGAAGGCCCCGTTGAGCGTCGTCTCCATCACCCGGTTCCATTCGGACTGGGTGCTGTTCAGCACCCCACCGGCAGCCCCCGTCCCCGCCGCGTTCACGGCCAGGTGCAGCGCCCCGTATCGCTCGCGCACCTGTGTGAACGCGGCCGCCACGGACGCATCCGAGGAAACGTCGCACGGCACAAAGCCCGCTGCTGGTCCGAGTTCGGCAGCGGCAGCCTCGACCACATTGGCGCGGCGCCCCGCGAGCACCACCTGCCCACCCCCATCCACGATCGCCCGGGCGCAGGCGAGCCCGATCCCGGTGCCCCCGCCGGTGACGAAACCGATTTTCCCCTCGAACCTGCCCATGCGCGCCTCCGTATCTTCCAGAAGGCGCGAGTATGCCTCAGTACGCGCGGCTATCCCAGAGGACATCACCCCTGCCGCTCAAGCGTGCCTGGTGCCGGGCTGCCACGAACAGGAAGTCGGAGAGCCGGTTGAGGTACGGGATGACGTGCTCGCCAACGGCTTCGTTCCGCGCGAGCGAGATGACCAGGCGCTCGGCGCGGCGGCACACGGTGCGCGCCACATGCAACTGAGCGGCAGCCAGGTCCCCGCCAGGGAGGATGAAACTCTTCAGCGGCTCGAGCGTTTCGTTCCACTCGTCCATCCACACCTCGAGCTGCTCGACATGGCGAGGCTCGACCTTCGGCACCGGAAGCCGTTCCTTGTCTTCTTCGAGAATGCACAGGTCCGAACCCAGGTTGAACAGCACCTGCTGGATGATGTGAAAGCGCTCGCGCATGGAATCATCGATGCCCGCGGCGACTGCGACGCCGATGACGCTGTTCAGTTCGTCGACCGTGCCGTAGGCCTCGATCCGGAGGCTGTCCTTGGGCACGCGCTGACCGCCGCCCAGCGCGGTTGTGCCGGCGTCGCCGGCGCGGGTGTAGACGCGGTTGATGCGAACCATGCCAACAGCATGCCGCACCCGCCCCTCCGTGGCGACTCCGCTTTCGCCAGCCCGCGCCCCGCGCCACAATGAGGGCGTCCGAACGTTGTCGCCTTGCCCCTGGAGCGCCCATGACCACCGAAACACCACGACGCTGCATCCGCTGCCACGCTGCCTACACCACGCCGCCACACCTCATGGCCGGTCGCGAGTACTGCTGCGCCAGCTGCTCGGTTGGTTCGGCCTGCGAACACCAGGGAATCCACCGGGCCACGAATGTGCGCCGCTACGACACGATGTTCGACCGCTTCCGCCAGGCCGTGACGTCGTCGACGCCGTACGAGGTCGAGCGGCGCGTTGGCTAGTTTGCGGAAAGTTTACGATCTGCCTCGTCATAAGAACGTACGTTCCTCAGCGGCGCGCTGGTAGAGTCCCGCCGAGGGCTCGGCGCCTATCCCAGGACAGGTGCTCGACCCGCCGGCCCAGAGACTGGGTGGTGGTTGCGCGCCCGCCCGCGCCGCCAGCACCCGGCGCCGAGCCTTCGCTCACCGCTCTCCTGTCCATCGCCAGTGCTGTCGTGCCGGGGGCGGGATTCGAACCCACATGCCTTGCGGCCGCCGGGTTTAAGCCGGCTGCGTCTGCCATTCCGCCACCCCGGCGCGGGCCCAAAGTACACCATGCTCGCTATTGCCCGGCCAGCCCCTGCTTCACGCACTCGGCGCAGTGCCCGTAGAGCTCGAGGCTGTGCCCCTGGAGCCGAAACCCGTGGAGGGCGGCTTGCTCCTGGATCCGGGCGTCGATTTCCGGGTCGCTGAACTCCGTGAAGCGCCCGCACGATCGGCACACCAGGTGGTGGTGATGCGTCCCTTCGGAAAGCTGGTAGCGCGCGCTCCCATCCTCGAGCGGTACCCTGCAAAGCAGGTCGAGCTCCTGCAGGAGCTTGATCGTCCGGAACACGGTCGCCCGCCCTACACCCGGCACCTGGCCCAGCAGGTCTTCCACCGTGAACGGCCCGGGTGCGCGCTCGATGGCCTTGAGCACGGCGCGCCGCGGAGCTGTCGAACGAAAGCCGATGGCTTCTAGCCGGGCCGCCGCTGCTTCGGTGAATGCCACGGGGCGATGGTAACAATCCCGTTCCAGCCGCTCCAGACCGGTCCGCCCCGGCCGATGATCACGGCAATTCCTGCCGGGGTGGTGGCCGTGCCCGACATTGCGTTGCTGAAGGTACCTCGCCAGCTTGTCCTCTTTCGTGTCGGCGAAACTGATTACGCCCTGGATATCGACGCCGTGGACGAAATCCTGCCGGTGCTCCCGATTACGCCCCTTGCTGGCGCTGCCCCGGGCGTGCTCGGGGTCGCCGGCGTGCGAAACCGGGTGATTCCCGTGTTCGACCTCCACGCGAAGCTCGGCTCGACGCGCTCGGCCGACGAGTCCGAGCGCCGCTTGGTGCTGGTCGAAGGGAACGACGGCCCCGTCGCCTTCCTCGTCGATGCCGTCGAGGAAGTGCTGACGGTCCCCCGGGAGGCCTACCAACACGTCGACCCACCCGGTGACCGTCGCGGCCTTGGCTACCTCAACGGTGTCGTCCGGAATGGAGACCGCCTTGTGCTCTGGGTCGACCACCGCAGGCTGGCGCCGGAAGGCGTTGGCGCGCTCGCAGCCTAGCGTGGCGCCCAGCGCCCCGAGTTCACCACCGCGAGACCTTCCTCCTCCAGCACGTCGAGGTGGCCCTGGACCGTTGCGATGATCTGCCAGAATCGCTTGCGGAGGGCACGCGGGTAGAGCGCCTCCGCAAGTCCGTAAAGGCTCGCGCCACTGTGGCCTGCCAGTGCCTCGCGCACGCGCTCCGTGCGTTGCTCCGCCTGTGCCAGGTTGGCGTCGATGACGTCCGCTACGTCCTCGAATGGCTCGCCATGGCCCGGGTAGCACCGTTGTGCTCCCAGCTCCCGGATCCGGCGCAGGGAATCGAGAAACCGCGGAAGGCTGCGGAACCGCCACGGCCCCCCGGGGGCGGACTGGTAGCGCTGGATGGCGGGCGTGGGCGTGATCTCCGGCAGCAACTGGTCGCCCGAAAACAGCCAGCCCTCGGAGGGGACGACCACCACCAGGTTCCCGGGGGTGTGCCCGGGGCAGGCCAGCGCCACCACGCCGGGCGCCAACTCCTCTTCATCTCCAGCCAGCACGCGGGCGGGCTCGAAGGGCTCGTAGCGGAGGCCCGTTGGCCAGCGCGCGTCACGGCCGGCCGGGCGGTAGTCGCGGCTCTCAGCCGCCTGGCGGGCCCATGCCCGTCGCGCCGCGAGGCCTTCCAGCGCTTCAACTTCCACCTCGGGCGGGGCCCCGCTCTGGCGGACGAACGACTCGAGCGCCAGCAATTCGTCGTGGTCGAGCTGGTGGCCGGTCGAGTAATGCAGGTCCTCCTGGTGGAGTGCCACCGGGATGCCAAGCTCCTGCCACCAGTGCCCCAGGCCCGCATGGTCCAGGTGCCCGTGCGTCGCCACCACTAGCGATGGTGGCGTGCCCGCCGTCGCCACAGCCAGGGCATCGCGCGCGCCCCGGTAATCCGGCCCGGTATCGACCAGGACCCGTTCTCCGCCTGACTCAACCAGGTACACGCTGTTGTAGGCGAGCCGTATGTACCGCACCGCAGTCATGTGCCCGAGTCTACGGGCCACCAGCTCTTCGCCACAGTTCGCATCGCGCCGCCGTGGCCGCTACCATCCGCGCAGTGACCACAGCCGAACACGCCAGCCGACTGTCCCCCGAGGACGTTGCCCTGATCAAGTCGACCGCTGAACGCCTGCAGGAGAGCATCGAGCGCGTCATCGTCGGGAAGGGCGAGGTCGTCCGCCTGGCGCTTGTCGCCCTCCTGTGCGAGGGGCACATCCTGCTGGAGGATGTACCAGGCCTCGGCAAGACCACGCTTGCCAAGGCGATCGCCCGCTCCATCAACTGCTCCTTCCGCCGCATCCAGTTCACGCCGGACCTGATGCCTTCGGATATCACCGGGATCAACTACTACAACCAGAAGCTCGGGGAGTTCGTCTTCCGCGAGGGCCCCCTCATCGCCCAGGTGGTGCTGGCTGATGAGATCAACCGGGCAACGCCGCGCACACAGGCGGCGCTCCTCGAGGCGATGGAGGAACGCCAGCTCACGGTGGAGGGCGTAACCACGCGCCTGCCCAGCCCGTTCCTGGTGATGGCCACCCAGAACCCGGTGGAGCTCGAAGGCACGTTCCCGCTCCCCGAGGCCCAGCTGGATCGTTTCCTGGTGCGCCTGAAGCTCGGGTATCCAGGTGAGGACGAAGAGGACGAAATCCTGCGGCGCTTCGAGAGCGCCAACCCGCTGGACTCGCTCGAGCCGGTCATCGATGGCGCCGAGCTGGTGCGCCTCGCGGCAGCGCTGCGCCACCTGCACGTCGAGCCCGCGGTGCGCCGCTACGTTGTCCAGCTCGTCCAGGCCACCCGCGAAGACCCGGCGTTCGAGCTCGGCGCAAGCCCGCGCGGCAGCCTCGCGCTCTTTCGCACGGCACGCGCCCTCGCCGCCATCAACGGCCGCGACTATGTCCTCCCCGATGACGTCAAAGCGATGGCGCCGTACGTGCTCCCCCACCGGCTCATCCTGTCGACGCAGGCGCGGCTGCGCGGCCGTGGCACCGACGAGCTCCTGGCGGAGGTCCTCCAGCGCGTCCCCGTCCCCATCGGAGCCTGAGATGCCGTTCCGCGACCTCTCTCTGGTCATCGGCGGAATCCTTTTCGTTGCGGGGTTCGCCGCCTCGCAGCCTCCGATAGCGGCCGTCGGGTTGGTGGTCGTGGTGCTTGGGTGGGCCGGCCGCTATTGGAGCCGCCATCTTTTCGACCGGCTTGATCTGAAGCGCGAGCCCGCCGAGAAGCGCGTCTTCATCGGCGAAAAGGTTCCCCTGCACGTCGAGCTCGAAAACCGTAAGCCGCTGCCTCTGCCCTGGTACGAGTGGCGGCTTGCGCTCTCCGAGCACCTCCCCGTCGAAAAGGAGGCCCTCGGCGCCGCGGCCGTCCCCGGCCAGAAATGGCTTATCCGCAAGGGCGCGCTCGGCTGGTATCAGCGCCACCAGTGGACCTTCACGCTGGCGCCCGATACCCGCGGATATCACCAGGTGGGTCCGGCAACGATACGGTCGGGCGACCTCCTGGGGGCGTACCCCCGCGCAATCGAGGACGAGCGGCGTTCGCACCTGGTCGTCTTTCCCCGCGTGTTCTCGATGGAGGACCTGGGCCTGCCGTCTGAACGCCCATTCGGAGAACGCAGGGGCGGCAACCGCGTGTTCGAGGACCCGCTCCGGATCGCGGGCCTTCGTGAGTACCGCCCAGGAGACCCCCTCCGCCGCATCGACTGGAAGGCCACGGCCCGCTCGGGAGACCTTCGCTCAAGGGTGTACGAGCCTTCGGCCACGCAGCAGCTCTACCTCCTGGTCAATATCGACACCATGGAACACGCGTGGGAGGGCTATCTTCGCGATGAGCTGGAGCGGATCGTCTCGGTTAGCGCTTCGCTCTGCGTCTGGGCGGCGGGCGCGCGCTACGCCGTTGGCCTGCTGGCAAATGGCGCCTTCCCCGATGCCGACCGGCCCATTCGACTGCCGCCTTCGAGGTCCCGCGACCAGGTCTCCCGCCTGCTCGAAGCGCTCGCCGTCATCCAACCGCTGACGATGGGCGACCTGGCAGGCGCCATCCAGCGGGAGAGCGGCAAGCTTCCGCAGGGGTCGACGCTGGTGGTGGTGGCGTCGCTCATGCCCCAGGCACTGGCCGGCGTTCTCGCCCGCCTGCACGACGAGGGCCACCACGTGTTCGTCATCGCCACCTCCGCGCGGGTGCGCGAAGCCGTCCCGCCGGGGATCGGCCTGCGCGAGGTCGGGGGTGTGTTTCAACGCGCCGAGGTGCTGCGGTGATCGGCGCCGTCGCCGTCCTCGCCTCGCTCCTGGCCGATGCGTTCCTGTTCGCCGCGCTCGCGGAGCTGTTCGCCAATGCCTACAGCGGCCCGGCGCCGCATGCCGTGGGCTGGTGGGGCTTCGTGGCCGTCGGCCTTCTCGGGTTCTGGCTTCCGCGCTTTCTCGCCGGGTTCGACCTCCCGGCCCGCCGGGCCTACCTGCTCACGGCCGCCGCCGGGCTGACAGCCATCTACCTGGTAGTCCGCATCGAAGTGGCCGGGGATGTGGCGATCTGGAATTTCGCCTGGGTGGCCGACTTCCTTGAGGATGCGAGCACCACCATCGAGCGGGGCGGCCGTGGCATCGTGGCGACGCTCCTGCTGGGCGCCGCGTGGGCGCGCGCTTCCTACCGGGCGGCCGACGAGGTGGAGATGGAATCGATCCCGAAGTCCGCGGCCATCCCGTTCGCGCTCGCCACCCTGGTCATCGTCGCGGGCGCGGCTTCCGACCGCTCGGGCGAGGTTGGCCGGGCCGGGGCCGCCTTCTTCGCCTTCGCCGTCATCGCCCTCGCCGCCTCGCAGCTCTCCCTGAGCGGCACCACATTCGGCGACCTGCGCGCGGGCAGCACCGCGGGCGTGCTGTTGGGGGCGACGGTCGCCGTGTCGGCTCTCGGGCTCGTGACCTTCACGGTCGTTGCCCCCATCGTGGGTCCCATCGTTGCGCCTGTGGTCGGAAAAGTTGTGGAGGTCGTTCTCACCATCATCCTGACGCCATTCGCGTGGGTGCTCACCCGGTTCTTCGAACTCATCCTGGGTGGCAACAACCCATTCGAAGGGCTCCAGGACAACCTCGCCGACCGCCGGGGCGAAGCCGCGGAAGGAGAACCCGGTGAGGATTCGCCGGTGGCCCGGGTCAGCGTGTTCCTCCTCAGGGCCCTGGCGCTTGGCGGGATGGCTGTCCTGATAATCGGGCTGGTCATCATCTTCGTGCGCCTCCGCCGGCGCCAGCAGGCACGGGCGGCTGCGCCGGCAGTCGCCTCGCTTGCCGGCGATTTCGGGGGCGACCTGCGCGGCTGGCTCCGTTCGCTCATTCCCGGCCGGCGGCGGCCCACGCTCGACCCCGGTGGCTCGGCGGCGGCCCGCCTCTACGTCGAGGTCCTCCAGCGGGCCGAGCACGAAGGCCATCCGCGTCCCGATGGCCTCACGCCGCGCGAGTATCTGCCTGAGCTGCACCAGGCGTTTGCGACCGCTGTCACCGACGATATCACCGCCGCCTTCGAGGAGGCTCGCTACGGTGGCCGGGAGCCCGATCCCCGGGCCATCGAAGACCTGCGCCGCCGCTGGCGCGAGGTCCGCTGACGCTACGGCCGGTCCTGGAGCAGGGCCCAGCCCTGGCCATGGGCCGTCACGGTCGGAACAGCGCCGGAGGTGTCCCGCCGGAGCGCGAACTCGATGTCACGCTCGAGTCCCAGGCTTCGCGTCTCGGCGGCGTGCGCCGAGTCCAGGATGAGCCGGTCGAGCTCCGTGCTGCGCGCGGCCAGCAAGGCCAGGTCGCCCAGCCTGGCGCCGGGGTTACGCGTGGCGAGCTCCTGCACGAATCCGGCCGCGGCGCCGAAATCATCCAGCCCGAAGCGGTTCCCGCGCGCTTCACCAGCGCACACGAGCGCAACCGACGGGAATTGTTCGCAGGCGCGGACCACCGCCGACAGGTTCGCCAGGGAGCCAGCGATAACGGTGCCACGCCCGGCGAGCGCGCAGATCGCGGTCGTCCCGTTGGTGGTGTAGAGCACCGCGCGCTCCCCGGCGAGGTGCAGCCCGGCCGCCTCCGCCGGCGAGTTCCCATAGTCGAAGTCGTCAGGCGGAAGGCCGCCAACTTCGCCGAAAAGCAGGCGGCCTTCCGCTGCGCCGCGAATCCGCGATTGCTCGAGGCTGTCACACACAACGAGGTCGTCCAGGCCACGCGCGAACAGGGTCGCGATGGTGGTCGTCGCCCGGAGGCAGTCGATAACGACATAACAATCGGCCGGGATGAGCAGCGCCTCGGCCGGGATGGCGGCGACCTCGATGCGGGAAAGCATGGGCAGAGCATCGCCCACCGCGGCGATCCGGGCACGCGTGCTATCCTCTCCGATCGATGGATCTTCGGCCGGTTGGGATGTTCGACTCCGGGGTCGGCGGATTGAGCGTCCTGCGGGCGTTCCGCCAGCTGGCCCCCAACGAGCGCGTCATCTACTTCGCCGATACCGCCTTCTTTCCCTATGGTCCGCGCCCGGCGGCTGAGGTTCGCAAGCGCTGCTTCGCGATCGCGCAGCGGCTGCTGGAAGCCCGGGCAAAGCTCATCGTGGTGGCCTGCAACACCGCCTCGGCGGCGGCGCTCCCCGACCTCCGCGAGGCGTTCCCGGTGCCGTTCGTCGGCATGGTCCCCGGCGTGAAACCTGCTGCCCAGAGGTCCTCTTCGGGCCGTGTCGCCATCCTCGCAACGCCCGGGACGTTCGATGGCGGCCTTTTCTCGCGGGTGGTTGAGGATTTCGGCCGGGGCACGCAAATCTCCACCATCCCCGGGACCGGGCTCGCCGAGCTTGTTGAATCCGGTGGCGCCGGGACAGCCGCCGCCCGCGCCGCAGTCCGCTCGCTCCTGGCGCGCGAGGTCGAAGCCGGGGCCGACACGGTCGTCCTCGGCTGCACCCACTACGCCTTCCTCGCCGATGACATCCGGGCGGAGTTTCCCGGGCTCGCGATCATCGACACCAGCGATGCCGTCGCCCGCCGCGCGGTCCAGCTGCTCGACGCCCAGGATCTCAGGGCGCCCGCGCACATGACCGGCGAACTGGACCTCATCGTCAGCGGCGACCGGGAGCGGTTCAAGGACATCATGCGCGGGCTCGGCTTTGTGCCGGCCCCCGCGGAGGCGCCTGCATGAGCTTCTTCGCCGAACTGGAACGCCGGAGCCGCGCCATCGACTCGCTCGTCTGCGTTGGCCTTGATCCCGATTTCCGCAAGCACAGAGTCGAGGACGTCGCCCGGTTCAATCGCGCCATCATCGAGGCGACCGCCCCCTACGCCGCCTGCTACAAGCCGAACATCGCCTTCTACGAGCAGTTCGGCATTCCCGGTCTGCGCGCCCTCGAAGAGACGCTCGCGGCCATCCCTCGGGACATCCCGGTTATCGGCGACGTGAAGCGGGGCGATATCGGGAACACCGCGGAAGCGTACGCCCGGGCCATGTTCGAGCAGTGGGGTTTCGGCGCGGTCACCGTGAGCGGCTACCAGGGGCGCGATACCGTCGAACCGTTCCTCTCGTACGAAGGCCGCGGGGTGTTCGTGCTCTGCCGCACATCCAACCCGGGTTCGCGCGAGTTGCAAGAGCAGCGCCTGGCCAACGGACGGATGCTGTTCGAGGAGGTGGCGCTTGTGGCTACCTCGTGGTCGGCGAACATCGGGCTGGTCGTGGGTGCAACGGCGCCGGACGAACTTCGAAGGGTGCGTTCGCTGGTGCCAGCAGCCCCGCTGCTCATCCCCGGCGTCGGAACCCAGGGCGGCCGCCCGGAGGAAGTGGTCGCCGCCGCGGGCTACCGGCACGGCGCCATGGTGGTGAATGCCTCACGCGGCGTGATGTATGCCGGCGAGGGCCCCGGCTTCGCGGATGCCGCGGCCGAGGCGGCGCAGAAGCTTCGTGATGACCTGCGGGCGGCAGCCGTGGCTCCCAAATGATCGCGGAGATCCACCCCGGAGAGGTCTACCGCATGCGGCGCCAGCACCCCTGCGGCGGCTGGGAATGGCGCGTCTACCGGACGGGGGCCGATATCGGCATCGAATGCCTCACCTGCCATCGCCGCGTCATGGTCGAGCGCCGGCGCTTCGAATCCCGCATGAAGGCGCTCGTCCGGCGCGATGAGTGAGGCCATCGGCCACCGTCATCTCCCGCTGCTGCAACAACGTCCGTTCCGCATGCTCAGCTACACGCGCTTCTTTTCGCGCGTGGCCCAGAACGCCCTCAACTTCGCCCTCATCCTCCTGATCAACGAGGAGACCGGGAAGGCATTCCTGAGCTCACTGCTCGTGCTGGCCCTGGTCGTGCCATCGACCGTCGCCGGCATCGTCGCCGGCACCGCCGCCGACGTGCTCCCGAAGCGCATCCTCGTCTTCCTTGGCGACCTTGCGCGCGCGGCCGTGTGCCTCTACTTCCTGGTCAACGAAGGTGGCGCGGCGGCCTACTACGTGGTTGCCGTGCTCCTGGCGACCGCCACGCAATTCGCCAGCTCGGCGGAGGGCGCCATCATGCCCGCGATTGTCGAACGTTCGCAGCTCGCGCGGGCGAACGCGATCAGCCAGGCAGTCGGGGGAGCGGCGCAGCTTATCGGCCTTGGCCTGCTCACCCCCCTCGTGCTGCGGGTGTTCGATAGCCGCGATGCGCTCTTCGCTATCTGTGCCGCCCTGTTCCTCATCGCCGCCTTCCAGGCGGTCCTCATCGGCCGGACACATTCTCCGGTGCGCATCGACATTGGCGGCGAACCGGGCGGCCGATGGTGGCTCGCCGGCTGGCGCACCATCCGCTCCGATGTCACGGTCACGCACGCCGTGATCGAGCTAACCCTCATCTCGACCACGCTCATCATCCTGGGCGGGCTCGTCCCCAAGTACATCGAGGACGTACTCGGCCTCCCCGTCGATATCGGCGCCCTCATCCTGCTTCCCGCGGTGGGCGGCGTCGCGCTCGGCCTGCGGGTCGCCGGGTTCCTGGCCCACCGGGTGCCCCACGGGCTCCTGAGCACCTCGGGGTTCACGGTCTTTGTCGCGTGCCTCGGCCTGCTGGCCTTTGTGAACGCGGAGGCCGATTTCCTTGGCGGCTTCGGCCTGTTTGCGTGGCTCAACTCCATCGATATCGGGAATTTCGATGGAGGAGGCGTCATGGCCATGGCGATCATGTTCCCCCTCGGCTTCTCCTACGCGGTTGTCTCGGTTGCCGGCCAAACGGTGATGGACGACCGGGTCCCGCTCCATCTGCGCGGGCGGGTGGGCGCGACCCAGGCCGCGCTCGCCGCGGTTGCCTCCTCCCTGCCGGTGCTTGCCGCCGGGGGAATGGCCGACCTGGTGGGGGTCACTCCCGTGCTGGCGGTGGTCGCCGCCGGGATTGGCGTGGTGGCCATAGCCAACCTGCGGGCGCCCGCTGGCCGCGCGCCGGGGCTTCGTCCCCCGGTGGAAAGATCGCTTCGTTGACTGGCCGATCGGGCCGAACCTATCATCGAGTCAGGGCCATCGCGCCCTGGAGGGGTCTTCCTGTGAAAGAGCTGAGCATCGAAAGCATCAGGCTCAGCCTCATGAACTATCAGCGCGTGGTCATCCTGCGCGAGAAGGATGCCGACCGGTATCTGCCCATCTGGATCGGCCCGGCCGAGGCTGACGCCATCGCTGTGCGGCTACAGGACGTGTCGGTTGCCCGGCCCCTCACCCACGACCTGCTTCGTAACCTCATCGAGCAGCTCGGGGGCCGCGTCGTCTACATTCTCGTCAACGACCTCTCGAACGACACGTTCTATGCCCGGATCGTCCTCGACGTAAATGGCGAGACGATGGAAATCGATAGCCGGCCATCGGACGCCATTGCCCTCGCTGTCCGCGTCGACGCGCCCATTTTCGCCGCCGATGAAGTGCTCGACCGCGCCGGCGTGGTGCTCGACGAGGAAGGTCAGCCGGGCGCTCCCGCCCAGCCGACCCTCGAAAGCACGCGCCCGGTCGACCCGGCCGAGCTCGAACGCCTCGGCGCCTTCAAGGACTTCATCGAGGGCCTCGACCTGGACGATTTCGACCAGCGCAAGCGTTCCTGACCGTCTCCACGGATTCACAAAACCCGGGCCTCGCTGGTCCTCGATCCGCTTGCGCATTGCTTCACAATCCGCCTATGATGCGCGGGGTCTGGAGACCGGCGCCTGGGAGGCGTGTGTGGGCAGATGGATGGTTCCCGCTGCCTCACTGCTTGGTGCGGGGTGGTTTTTCGCCACCGCAATCATCCTGGGCGTACTCATCGGCCACTGGCTCGATGGGGAGACCGGCCTTGAGCCCACATTCACACTGATAGGGATCGTCCTCGGACTGGCCGTGGCCGCGGTCGGTGGCTATCGAATGCTGCTGCCGTTCATGCGCTGGCTCGGGGATAACGATTCAGAGCAGGGTTGACGTTGAAGCTCCTCAAGTTCGTCTTGATTGCCGCCGTGGTGATTGGCTGGCTGGCCGTTGGCCTCCTGGTCGCGCGCGGGCCGCAGCCGGAGATCATCGTTCCCGCCGAGATCATCACCACCCTCGGCCCGCTCAACATCAGCAATACCCTCATCGCCTCCTGGACGGTGATGGCGATCATCATCGTCCTCTCCATCATCGCCACCCGGTCCTTGCAGGTCGTTCCCTCGGGCGTCCAGAACTTCGTCGAGGCCGTCATCGCCTTCCTCGTCGGACAGGTCGAAGAGATCGCCGGGGAGAAGAACGGCCGCAAGTTCTTCATGGTCGTCGCCACCATCTTCATCTACGTCATCGTGAACAACTGGTTCGGCCTCATGCCGTTCTTCAACGCGATCGGCAAGACCGAGGACGTGAACCACCACGTCTTCGAGGAGATCTACGAGCACGCCCACGACGACAAGGTCTACGAAAAGCGCGAGCACCACGCCGCCTGGCTCATGGAGAACACCGGCGGCATGACCGTCGCCCGGAGCGGCGCGAAGGCGGTCAAGTTCGAAATCCACGCGGGCGATTCGGCCGCCGTGGCCACCGACCGGTACATCATCTTCCTGGCCGAGGAATTCACCGGCTTCGAAGGTCCTGAAGACCACGAGGCCGCCCCCACCGAGGCCGACGTGCAGGCTGCGCTGGCTGCGCTCGAGGCTGACCCCGACGCGCCCAAGGTCCACCTGGCAGAGGAAGGCCACGGCGACGAGCACGCCGAGGATTCCGGCCACCATGCCATCCCGAGCGCAGCGCTCGGTGTTGATGTCCAGAGCGTCGAGTTCCCCGGGAAGAAGCTCGGGCTCGTCATCCCCTACTTCCGCAGCGCCTTCAGCGATGTGAACAACACGCTCGCGCTCGGCATCGTGGCATTCCTCTGCATCGAGTTCTGGGGCTTCCAGGCGCTCGGCTTCGGCTACCTCAAGAAGTTCTTCAACCTCAACGGGATCATGTCCTTCGTGGGCATCCTCGAGCTCCTCTCTGAGTTCATCCGCATCATTAGCTTCGCCTTCCGTCTCTTCGGGAACATCTTCGCGGGCGAAGTGCTCATCCTGATGCTGACGTTCCTGATGCCATTCCTCTTCGTGGACATCATCTACGGCCTGGAGCTCTTCGTGGGCTTCATCCAGGCCTCGGTGTTCGCAATGCTCACCCTCGTATTCGCAGTCGGTGCCGTCGAGCACCACGGCGATGAGGAACACCACGACGGCCACGAAGGTGGTACGGCCGATGCCCACCACCACGGCCATCCCGAAACAGGGGCAGTCCAGGCTCACTAGGGCCTGTTCGCAAACGGAAATCTCAAACGCACCCCGGAGAGGTGCAACGGAGGCTAGTCAGACATGGACCTTTTGAGTGCTCTGCCGTTCCTGGTCATCCTGGAGACAGACGCCGCCAAGGCAATCGGTGCCGCCCTCGCGATGGCCGTCGGTGGGTTCGCCCCGGCCCTGGCCATCGGCAACCTGGTGGGCAAGGCGATGGAAGCCCTCGGCCGCAACCCCGAGGCCCGCGCCGCCATCCAGACCAACATGATCCTGGGCGTCGCATTCGCCGAAGCCATCGGCATCTACGCGCTCCTTTCCGCGCTCATCATCGCCTTCGTCATCTAGTCTCGGCAGCAGCCGGAACCGAGGTTCCCGCATGGACAAAGCAGTCGAAGCACTCGGCCTGAACCTGCCGCAGCTCATCGCGCAGGTGGCGAACTTCTTCGTGCTGCTCGTCATTCTTCGGCTGACGCTCTACAAGCCGATCCTGAAGATGCTGGACGAGCGCAAGCAGAAGATTGCGGAAGGCCTGAACGCGGCGGAAATCGCCCGCGCCGAGGCTGCCTCGGCCCAGGCCAACATCCAGGCGCAGCTCGAGGCCGCCCGCAGGGACGGCCAGGAGATCGTGGCGAATGCCCAGAACATCGCCACGCGCATCCAGGCTGACGCCCGGGAACAGGCCGCCAGGGACCGCGAAGCCGCGCTCGAGCGGGCCCGCAACGAGATCCAGCTCGAACGCGACCGGGCAATCGCTGAGCTCCGGGCCGAGTTCGCCGGCATCACCGTCGCGGCCGCCGAGAAGGTCATCAACCAGTCGCTCGACCGGCAGGCACACCAGCGCATCATCGATGAGACGCTGGCCGAGTCGAACTTCAGCGGGAACTAGGCGATGGCAGACCTGCAGGCGGCCAGGCGCTACGCACAGGCAGCATTCGGCATCGCCCGCGACACCGGCGCCATCGCCACTTGGCGGGCGGAGCTGAATGATGTCGCCACGGTGCTCGCCGAATCGGGCCTCGCGCCCATCCTCTCCGATACGCGCGTGCCCATCGATCAGCGCCTCGCCATGGTCGAACGCACCCTCGACGTCAGTCCGATGGTGCTCAACCTGGCGAAGCTGCTCGTCACCAAGGGCCGTGCCGGGGAGGCGCGGGCGGTCGCCGAGGCGTTCGGGCGCCTGGCAGATGACTACGAAGGCATTGCCCATGCCGAGGTGACGACGGCCGTGGAGCTGGCGCCAGCCCAGCTCGACGCCATCGCCCAGAAAATCGGCCAATCGCTCGGTAAGCAGGTCCGGGTTACCGGGACTGTCGATCCGGGCATCGTCGGCGGCGTGGTCGTCCGCGTCGGCGACAAGCTGGTAGATGGAAGCGTTCGGACCCGGCTCAAGCGGCTGCGGCGCGAACTGGAGGGCGCCCGCTAGTGGCGGGTGTTCGGACGAGTTGAAGAAGAGGTAGGCCGCAATGGCAGTACGTGCTGAAGAGATCGCCTCGATCCTGCGCCAGCAGATCGAGAGCTTCGGGAGCACAGTCACCGCGACTGACGTGGGGACGGTGATCGAGGCCGGTGACGGCGTGGCCCGCATCCATGGGCTCTCGGGTGCCATGTACTCCGAGCTCCTGGAGTTCGCCAACGGCACCATGGGCATCGCCCTCAACCTGGAGGAGGAGTCCGTCAGCGCCGTGGTGCTCGGCGAGTACTCCGATATCAAGGAAGGCGACGAGGTCCGCTCGACCGGGCGCATCATCGAGGTGCCCGTCGGCGATGCCCTCATCGGGCGCGTCGTCGATGCCCTCGGGAATCCGATCGATGGCAAGGGGCCCATCAACACCAGCCGCACGCGCCCCATCGAGCGCATCGCCCCCGGCGTCACGCTCCGCAAGAGCGTCAACCAGCCGGTCCAGACGGGCATCAAGTCGATCGACGCGATGTTCCCGATCGGCCGGGGCCAGCGCGAGCTCATCATTGGCGACCGCTCGACCGGCAAGACTGCCATCGCCCTCGACACCATCATCAACCAGAAGGGCGGCGACCTCATCTGCATCTACGTCGCCATCGGCCAGAAAGCCGCGAAGGTCGCCCAGGTGGTCGGCATCCTCGAGGAAGCCGGCGCCATGGAGCACACCATCGTGGTCGCGGCCAACGCCTCCGAATCCGCCGCGCTGCAGTACCTTGCGCCCTACGCCGGCTGCACCATGGGCGAAGAGATCATGGAAAGCGGGCGCGATGCCCTCATCGTCTACGACGACCTGAGCAAGCACGCCTGGGCCTACCGCCAGATCTCGCTCCTGCTTCGCCGGCCCCCGGGGCGCGAAGCCTACCCGGGCGACGTGTTCTACCTCCACAGCCGCCTCCTCGAGCGCGCTGCCCGGCTCGAAGCCGGCGGTTCGCTCAGCGCCCTGCCCATCATCGAGACGCAGGCCAACGACGTCTCGGCCTACATCCCCACAAACGTCATCTCGATCACCGACGGCCAGATCTACCTCGAAGCCGACCTCTTCAACGCTGGCATCCGGCCGGCCATCAACACCGGCCTCTCGGTGAGCCGCGTGGGTTCCTCCGCCCAGACCAAGGCGATGAAGGCCGTCTCCGGCGGCCTCAAGGGCGACATGTCGCAGTACCGCGAACTCGCGGCCTTCGCCCAGTTCGGCACCAGCGACCTGGATGCCGCAACCCGGCGCCAGCTCGAACGCGGCCAGCGCGCGACCGAGATCCTCAAGCAGGATCAGTTCCAGCCCCTCAGCCTCGCCGAGGAAGTCGTGGTCATCTATGCGCTCACCGGCGGCCTCCTCGATGACGTGCCCGTGAACAAAGTCCGGTCGTTCGAGAACGAGCTCCGCAAGTACCTCGCGAGCAACCAGCGCGACCTGGTCGCCGAGATCGAGGCCAACCCCGTGATGACGCCCGAACTCCAGGAGCGCCTGAAGTCGGTCATCAACACCTTCAAGGACACGGTCCCCTACTAGGGGCCTTCCAGCGACCGCGGCGGGCAGCACCTGCCCGCCCCAGCCCGGGCAGCCCGCCTGCCCGTGAATCCGGGGACGAGAGAACGCCATGGCGACCATCCGGCAGCTCAAGCGGCGCATCCAGAGCGTCAAGAACACGGCGAAAATCACCAACGCGCTGCAGCTTGTCGCAGCCTCGAAGATGCGCCGCGCCCAGGATCGCGCCGAGCAGGCCAAGCCCTACGCTGAAAAGCTCCGGCTCGTGCTGGCCGGCCTCGCATCTCAGTCCAGCGATGACCCGGAGGCGGCAAGGCATCCGCTTCTCGTCTCCCGGCCGGTCAACAACATCGCCGTCCTCCACATCACCCCCGACCGCGGCCTCTGCGGTGGCCTGAACTCCAACCTGAACCGCAGCGCCGGCACGTTCGTCGCCATGCAGCACGAGCCTGTCCAGGTCGTGGCCGTCGGCAAGAAAGGCCGCGACTTCTTCGTGCGCGCCCATGTCCATCTCACGGCGGAGTTCACCGAGCTCGGCGACTACCCGAGCCAGTCCGATACCCTGGCGATCGCCCGCCTGGTCATCGAGGACTACCTCGCCGGGAAGGTCGACCGTGTGTACCTGAGCTTCCCGGAGTTCGTTTCGACGGCCACCCAGCGCCCGGCCATCCGCCAGCTCCTTCCCATCGAGCCGCCGCCGGCCGAGGAGGGCGCCGGCGAAGCGCTCCTTGCCGACTACATCTTCGAGCCCTCGCCCGATGTCGTCCTCGCCGGCCTGCTTCCGCGGTACATCGAGATGCAGATCTACGAGGCCATCCTCCAGAACGCCGCGAGCTTCCAATCGGCCCAGATGGTGGCGATGAAGAACGCGACCGATAACGCGCACGAGATCACGCGCGAGCTTACCCTTACTTACAACAAGGCCCGCCAGGAGCAGATCACCAAGGAACTGCTCGATATCGTCGGCGGCGCTGCCGCGCTGGAGGGTTAGACTGGCTCGCTACGAAGCGGTCATCTTCGATATGGACGGCGTCCTCGTGGACGGCGAGCCGCTGCATTTCGAGGCGGTCAACGAGCTCCTGGGCGAGGAAGGGCTCTCCATCTCGCTCGAAGCCTACAAGCCCTACATGGGCACCAAGACCGGCTGGGCCGACATGATGCGCGACTACGGCCTCTCCCGCCCGCCCGAGGAGTACCAGGCCCGCTACCGCGAAATCATCCTGCGCCGCTACCGCGAGCGCAGCGCGCCGCTCCCCGGCGCCGTCGAACTGGTGCAGGCGCTCCACGCGGGCGGACAACGGCTCGCGGTCGCTTCGTCATCCATCGAGCCGTGGGTGGAGGCGTGCCTGGACCGTATCGGCCTGCGCCATCACTTCGAGCTCCTCGTCACCGGCAGCGATGTCGAGCGGGGCAAGCCCGAGCCCGACATCTACCTCCTGGCGGCGCAACGGCTCGATGTGGATCCTTCCCGTTGCCTCGCTTTCGAAGATGCCCCGGCCGGTATCGAATCGGCCCGGAGAGCCGGCATGACGGTCTGGGCGGTCCGCACGGAATACACCCGCGGCCTGGTGCTCCCCGGGCCGCACCGGGAATTCGAGTCGCTCCGCGAAGTCGAACTCCACGCCATCCTTGGGGTGGCGGCATGATGATCCGAAAGTCCCGCGGCGCCCGCCAGCGCGCGCTGCACCAGTTCACTGTGAACATCCCGGAGGTTCTCCCATGGTCATGACTGCCACCAACGAGGGACGTGTCGTCCAGGTCATCGGGACGGTGCTCGATATCGAGTTCCCGCCGGAGCACCTCCCGGCCCTCAACAACGCTGTGAACGTCATCCGCGAAGATGGCAGCGTGCTCGTGACCGAGGTCCAGCAGCACCTCGGCAACAACTGGGTCCGCTGCCTGGCCATGGATAGCACCGACGGCCTGCGCCGCAACACCCGGGCGGTCGATACCGGTGCGCCCATCTCGGTGCCCGTCGGCGAACCGTCGCTCGGGCGCATGTTCAACGTGCTCGGCCAGCCGATCGACAACCTCCCCGTGCCCGAGAATGCGACCCGCTGGGCAATCCACCGGACGCCTCCCTCCTTCGAGGAGCAGGAGACCGCCCCGTCAGTTCTCGAGACCGGCATCAAGGTCATCGACCTCATCGCCCCCCTCGTGCGCGGTGGTAAGGTCGGCCTGTACGGTGGCGCCGGCGTCGGCAAGACGGTCGTCATCCAGGAGCTCATTTCGAACATCGCCCGCGAGCACGGCGGCTATTCGGTCTTCGCCGGCGTGGGCGAGCGCTCGCGCGAGGGGAACGACCTCTGGCACGAAATGAAGGAATCCGGCGTGCTCCCCAAGATGGCCATGGTGTTCGGCCAGATGAACGAGCCGCCCGGCGTGCGTCTCCGCGTCGCCCTCACCGGCCTGACGATGGCCGAGTACTTCCGCGATGAGGAAGGCCGCGACGTCCTCTTCTTTGTCGATAACATCTACCGTTACACGCTCGCCGGCATGGAAGTGTCGGCGCTCCTCGGCCGCATGCCCTCGGCCGTGGGCTACCAGCCCACCCTCGCGACCGAAATGGGCGACCTCGAGGAGCGCATCACCTCCACCAAGAAGGGCTCGATCACGTCGTTCCAGGCCATCTACGTGCCCGCCGACGACTACACCGACCCGGGTGTGGCCACCACCTTCGGCCACCTCGACGCCGTTGTGGCGCTCGAACGCTCGCTGGCGGAGCAGGCGCTCTTCCCGGCCATGGACCCGCTCACCTCGTTCTCCCGCGCTCTCGAGCCGCGCGTCGTCGGCCAGGAGCACTACGAGGTCGCCCGCGGCGTCCAGACGGTGCTCCAGCGCTACAAGGACCTGCAGGACATCATCGCCATCCTCGGCATCGAAGAGCTCTCCGACGAGGACAAGCTGACCGTGGCCCGGGCCCGGAAAATCCAGCGCTTCCTCACCCAGCCGATGTTCGTGGCCGAGCAGTTCACCGGCGTGGCCGGCGCCTACGTGCCGGTCCGCGAGACGATCCGCGGCTTCAAGGAGATCCTCGAGGGACAGCACGACGGCCTCCCGGAGCAGGCCTTCTACATGGTCGGCAATATCGAAAGCGCGGTCGAAAAGGGCCGGCAGCTGGCGGAGGGCTAGGCCATGCCGCTCACGGTCGAACTCGTGACCGCGGAGCGCATCGTCCGCGTCGAACAGGGCGTGGACGTCCTCATCGCGCCCGGCAGCGAGGGCCAGATGGCCATCCTTCCCCACCATGCCGCCCTCATGACCACGCTCGAACCGGGCGAGCTCATCGTCCGGCGCGCGGGCCAGGAAGATTCCTTCACCGTCACCGGTGGATTCCTCGAAATCCGCAACGACCGGGTGACCATCCTGGCCGATGCCGCCGAGCCCTTCGAGGAGATCGACGTCGCTCGCGCCGAGGAGGCCCGGCGTCGCGCCGAGGAACGCATCCGGCGGTATCGCGAACAGGCCGACCGCGATGTCGACCTCGCGCGCGCCCAGGCGGCCCTCCAGCGGGCGCTCCTCCGGCTGCGAGTCGCCGAACAGCGGCGCCGCCGGACCACCGGACGCCCACAGGTCTAGGGAGGCATCGTCTCTGCGACTATCGCCGGCCCGCCACACGGCGGGCCGTTTCCTTTCTTGAGCGGCCCGGCGAACGCCGGATGGTGCGTTCGCCCGATTGCAGCCAACGCCATAGACTGGCCTCAGCGATGACAACGCGTGTGCGCGGCGGCAAATACGTGGTCCAGGGAGGTGTCACCCTTCGCGGGTCGGTCAACATCTCC
>JBBIVC010000001.1:0-30412 GCA_037439905.1 Thermoflexus sp. | reverse complement strand
GAAGGTTGTGCCGCCGGTCAACGCTTCCCCGAGCGTCGCCGTGGAGCCGGGTCCCGTAGGTCGTGAAGGTGAGGAAGTATCCCGCCGGCCCACTCATTGGCGGAGTCTACCCCAACCCGGGCGAGGCCCGACCGTGAGGGAGGGTGCGATGCATGGCGCCGCGTGGGGCGTCCCGCGTTCGTGGTGCGGCGCCACCAGGCGATTGCACTCGGAGGGGCCCGAGCGGCTCGCACGGGACAACGCGGTCCCGGCGGTTGCCTTGCGCCGGTGTGCCGGTCGGCGATCACCCTCCCTCACGGTCGGGCCTCGCATGGGACAACGCGGTCCCGGCGGTTGGCTTGCGCGGGTGGGCCGGGCGGCGGTCACCCTCCCTCACGGTCGGGCCTCGCAACGCTACACTGGGGCCATGACAACCACGCCCCGGCGCGGGTGGTGGAACCCGCGCTGGGGCTGGAAAACCTGGGCGGTCGCCGCCCTCATGGTCCTCCCGACGCTCGGCTTCGCCGTCTGGGTGCTGCTTGAAGCTGGCGGTGAATCACCCATCGACCCCGGGCTCCAGGCGCTTGCCGAGGCCAACGCCGGCGGACCGGTTGTCGCCATTTCGGGCACCGAGCACACGATCTACCACTCCCCGGCGCCGCTCCCCACGGCGGCCGAACCACGCGCCGACGGCCGCCGCACTGTGGTCTGGTTCACGAGCCCCAGCTGCGCACGCTGCGACGGCATGCTCTTCGTCCATCGTGTGATGTCCGGGTACCGCGAGCAGTTCGTGTTCGTCGAGAAGTCCATTGGCCGCGATACCGCCGGTGAACGCTACGGCATCGACGCCACGCCCGCGTTCCTCGTGATCGATGCGAGCGGGAAGGAACTTGGCCGCTTCGGTTATATCCAGGACGAAGAAGGCTTCCGTCGGGAGCTTGCCCGGTTCGTGGCACAGCCGGACTGAGGGGCCTCAGTCGGACCGGGCGTGGGCCGTCGCGAGCACCGGTTGCGGTTCGTGGGCGTGGAGGGCCAGCGGCCGGAAGCGCGGGTGCTCGATGAAGGCCAGCGTCGCGAGCCCAACCAGCCCCATCGCGGCAAGCACCGGGCGCGCCCCGGCGACTTCGACGCCGACGCCCATCAGCAGCAGCGGCAGCACCACGAACGAGTCGGTCAGCGTGGCCTGCACGGCGAACACGCGCGACTGGTGGCCGAGCGGCGCCGCGGCCGTGAGCGCCACCCGCGCCGAGACGAGGGCCAGCGCGATAGCAAAGCCGACGAGGAATGCTACCGGGAAGGCGACGATGAACGTCGTATTCAGGTCGGCTTCCAGGTCGATGAGTGGCCCGAACCGGGTGATGGTGAGTACCGCATTGAGGCCGTAGTCCAGGGCGGCCAGCGCGAACACTCCCACCACCATCGAAACGAGGGCAAGGCGCATGGTTTTTTGCGCGACCTCCGACGTGACCGCCGCGGCCGACCAGGCCAGGCCCGCGACCACGCCAAGCGCGCCGGGCGCGACCAGGAACAGGCCCCACTCCTCGCCGAGAGAGATGTCGTTCCGGATGTACAGCGGCAGGGCGACCACGATGCCCTGGACGATCATGGTCTGGACGGCGAGCACGGCGAGTGCATCGCGGGCCATCGCCGAGCGCTTGAAGACGCGAAGCGAATCACGGATGGAAGAATGGTCGCCCATGGGAACACGCACGGGCCGTCCGTGGCGCAGCGAGAGCGCGGCCGTGATGGCGGAAAGCACCAGCCCGGCAATCGAGGCGCCGATGAGCATGCCCTGGGCGCCACCGAGGAAGAACAGCAGCGGCGCCAGCACCAGCATCCCCGCTCCCTGGCCCGCGTACTGGAGAGCGATGCCGAGCGAGTGGCCCGCGCCGCGGCCCTTCCCGCAGAGCACGCGCACCATCGCCATCTCCGATGGCGAATACACCTGCGAGACGGCCGAGTAGGCGAAGATCACCACGGCCGCCAGGGAAGGCGCATTGAACTGGAGGCAGCAGAGGACGATGACCGCGGTGCGCAGGATGGCGCCGAGGGCCATGCCCCGCCCGGGGCCGATGCGGTCGGCCAGCGCGCCACCCGGGACGCCGAACATGAGCGATGCCGCCGTGGTGGCGATGAGCAGCGAGCTCAGGCCGATGGCCGCATTCTCGCTGGTGCCCGCTGCCACGAAGAGCGCCGCGAACAGCAGGTTCTGGGCAACCTGGGCGAAAAACCTTGCCGAGTAATAGAGGATGAGGCCTTGCCCCACCTTCCCAACCGTCCCGCGCACCACCACCAGCTGTCTCACAGAGAAAGTAACGGCAGGCTGGGGCGCGCGCAGCAGACGCCGCGAAGCGCTCCCCGGTTCTACCCGTGGTCGAACCGTACCACGGCAAAGCGCCGCCCGCCGAAAGGCATGGGAAATTCTTCACGAATCACGGAGAAATCGGGGGAAACCCTGCAGCAAGCCGCGGGGCGCAGCCGCGGCCCGGGTTCCCACAGGTAAAGGCGTGCGATCTATTTCATCGCCCGTCGGCGGGCCAACAATGGAACGGTGACCCAGCCTCCGGGGGCTACTCCCGTCGACATGCCAAAGCTCCCGCACCGCCTCCCTTACCTCCAACTTGCAGGCATTGGAGCCCTCCTCGTGCTTGCCGGCGCGTTCGCCTGGGCGAGCCGGTCGGAGCTGCCCGCGATGGCCTCGACATTGCGGGCTGCCAACCCGTGGTATGTGGCGGTGGCAGCGGGGTTGAGCCTGCTGTTCGTGGTGAACTACGCAGCGCTCCAGTGCACGGCGTTCCGCAGCGTCGGCGTCTCCGACTCGTTTTCCAGCCAGCTCCGCCTCGCAACCGCGGGGCTGTTCCTCAACACGGTGGCGAAGTCGGGGGGCATGGGCGGATTGGCCGTTCTCCTCCGCGAGGGGGGAAGAAGGGGTTGGCCGCGTGGACAGGTCATCACGGGATATCTCCTCGCGCACGTCCTCGGCCAGGCCGCATTCGCGGCGACACTGGCGGCAGCGCTTGTGGTCGTGATGATCGACGGCAAGTTCAACCGTGGCGAAGCGCTGGCTACCGCCGCGTTCGGGGTCTACCTCGCGAGCCAGGTGGTTCTCGCCGTGGCCGCGCTGCGAAGCCGGTCGGCCTTGCGAACGCTCTACGCGCTGCCAGCCCGGGTGAAGGCGCGCATGCGGCTGTGGACTGGGCGCGGTGCCGACGCCGCCAGCGACTCCGCACAGGCCGCCGACGAGCTGTATGACGCTGTCTCGTGGTTGAGGGATGACCTGCGGGTCATCGGGCGGCCCGTGCTCCACGCGCTGGTGGTGGAGGCCGTTGGGGTGGCGACGATCTGGGCCGTACTGCTTGCCCTGGGCGCGGGGAAGGGCCTCGATGTAGCGCTCGTCGCCTATTCGATTGGTGTGCTGTTCACGATTGTGGGGGTGCTTCCGGCGGGGCTGGGCTTCGCTGAGGCCTCGCTCGGAGCGGTCTTCATTTCGTTCGGCGTGCCGGCTGCGACCGCGGCAGCGGCGGTCATCATGTACCGGCTTTTCGAAGTCTGGCTCCCGCTCGTGGCGGGAGCGTGGGCGGTTGCGACGCTGAGGAACGGGCGGGTGCGATGAAGCGGGTGGGGGTCCCGGGAAGAGCGGCGCGGCGCGCGGTGAGCGGGATGGTGGCTGCGCTGGGCCTGCTCAACATCATGCTGGCGCTCGTCCACCAGCCCATTATCTCGTTCGGGAGAGTTCACAACCGGCTACCCATCGAGGTGGTAGACGGGGCCCGGTACGTACTGCTGGCCGCAGGGGTGGCGTTGCTGAGCAGTGCAATGGGGTTGCTGCATGGCAAGCGGCACGCCTGGACAGTGGCGGCGTTTGCGACGCTGGTTTCGCTGATGGCGCACCCGTTCAAGCGTGTGGATTACCTCGGGGTTGGCGCAGCGGGGTTCGTCCTGGCGGCCCTTATCGCCACGGTCGGCCAGTTCCCGGCGCGCAGCGACCCGGCACGGGCGAGGCGCGGGCTGCTCTGGCTGGCCCTCGGCGAGCTGGGTGTGCTGGCCTATGGGTTCGCCGGTCTGTACTTGCTGGATTCCCATTTCCGGGACACCACGTCTTTTTCGGAGTCGGCCGAGAATGCCGCGCAGCTCCTCCAGGCTCCGGCCGAGAATGCCCTCCGCCTGCTCTTCGTTGTGCCGGCAACAACGATCGAACCGGCCAGCCGGCACGGCACATGGTTCATTCACTCTGCCCGGCTGTTGGCAAGCGGAGTCCTGGCCGCGGGGATCTGGCAGCTCCTCCGGCCCGCTTTGCACCGGGCCGGCGCGGGTCGCCTGGAAAGAGTTCGCGTCAGGGCCATGCTCGAACGGTACGCGGCCAACTCCGTCGCCTACTTTCACTTGCTCGACGACAAGACCTACTTCTTCGCCAGCTCGGGCGAGGCGTTCATCGGCTACCGGATGGCAGGGGCGACGGCAGTGGCCCTCGGGGAGCCCATCGGCGAGCCCTTCGCGCGGAAGCTCGTGGTGCGGGAATTCGCGGAGTTCTGTGACCTGAACGGCTGGGCCTTCTGCTTCCACCAGGTTACCGAAGCGGGTGTGCCGGACCTCCGGGAGGCGGGGCTGAAAGCGCTGAAGATCGGCGAGGAGGCGGTGATTCCACTCCCGGAGTTCTCGCTCGCCGGGAAGTCCTTCAAGCACATCCGGAATGCCGCAAACCGGCTCGAGCGGGAGGGGTACCGCTGCGAGGTGCTTCCATGCCCGGTGCCACCCGGGACGATGAACGAGCTCGAGGAGGTCTCGAATGCATGGCTCGCCGCCAGGGAGCGCAGGGAACGGGGATTCACGCTTGGACAGTTCAGCCGCGACTACCTCAATGAGACGGAGGTGCACGTGGTCCGCGCGCCGGATGGGGCAATCGAAGCGTTCGCGAACGTGATCCCGTCCTTCCAATCGAAGGAGGGCAATTTCGACCTCATGCGGCACCGCCCCGATGCTGAAGACGGGGTGATGGACTTCCTCTTTCTGCACCTGATTCAGCATTTCCGCGCCGCAGGCATGGAGGGGATGAACCTGGGCATGGCTCCGCTCGCAAACCTCGAGGGCGGAGGGCTGGTCGCGGCAGCTTTGCGCCTGCTTTACAGTCGCGGCTCGCGATTCTTCAGCTATGAAGGGCTCCGCGCGTACAAGGAGAAGTGGAAGCCGCGCTGGGAGCCGCGCTACCTGGTGTATCGAAGCGATCTGCAACTGCCGCAACTCGTGCTGGCCGTCGCCCGGGTGGGCGAAACGACAGGCCGGCTGCCGTGGTCGTGGAAGGCGGAGGCAGCGACCCTGCTGCCCTGGCGCCGTCGGTTGCCGGGAAGCGCGGCGTGATAGCGGTACGGGCCGGACGCCGGTTCGCTGTGTCATTGATCCTCATGGCGGTCATCGTGGGGTTGCAGGTGGCGACCGCCCTCGACCCCGGGCTGCATGCGTGGCTAACCGCCCACTTTGGTGTGGACTGGGACACGTTCCAGCGGGGGCAGTGGTACCGGTTGGCGGTGAGTCCGTTGTTTCAGCATGGCCCGGGGTTTAGCGGCCTGAACCAGTACCTGGTCCTGCTCCTGCCGGCGCTGGAGTGGAGAGCTGGTTCGCGGATGACGCTGGCCGTGTTCTGGCTGGGCGACTGGCTGAGCACAGTCCCGATCCTCGTACTCCTGCGGGTTGCAGGTGAGTGGCGCGCGGGTGCGCTGGCGGCAGCCGAAACGCTGGATTCCGGGTCGTCTTCGGCCCTCTTCGCCGTGGCAGCTGCCCTGGTGTGGGTTGCGCCCCGGTGGTGGCTCCGCGCGATGGGCATCGCCGGGCTGTTCGGGTTCCTCGCCTGCCGCGTCGTGTGCTACGGAAAGGAGTTCGACTGGCAACACCTCCTGGCAGCCGGCGTTGGCATCGTGGTTACCGAGGTGGGCTGGCGGGCATCCATCGGCAGCGCTGGATGGACACGGGGCGCTCAGTCGGCCGGGACCAGCGGAGGCAACTCGAACCGGTAGCCCGAGAACAGCGTCACCGCGCCATCGGGTTCGGCGATCGACCGGAGGTACTCGGGCGGGAGGCGGCGGAGGAACCCGATCACGCAGTCCACGCAGATCCCGTGCGAGACGCGCTCCGCCGGCAGCGACCCCGAGGCCAGGGCGCCGCACCATGCGCAGACCACCGCCGCCGCGGTGTTTTCCATGCCGCAAAACGTACCACCGGGCGGCGCCTTCTCAAGCGGTTCCGCCCGGTTGTCACTGCGCTGTCACCGTCACTCCACCGTGGCCCCCGTAACACGGCAGCCGGGCGGGGGTATCCGGTGAGGTTCCTCGCGCGCGGCGGAAGCTCCTGCCGCGGAAGAGCGTGGGAGGCTTCCCGCGCCCGGGCCGGGGAAGGCGGCGGCGCCCTCATCCGGACTCTCCAGCCTGCCGGAATCCCATACGGGAATATGCTCGCGTTCCCGGGTGGGAACAGCCCGTGGCGCCATTTGCGACTCTTCCCGGCGCCGTTCCCGAATGGGCATTTCGCCTGCTCCCAATCGGGAAACTTCCGGATACGGAAGCACGGCCAGGCGCGGCGATACTCCACGCCATGACCGACGACTTCCCCATCCTCGCCGCCGTTGCCGTCAACCCCACGCACCCGTACGAACTGCTGGACCACCTGCAAGGGTTGGGCGTGCGCGCCACGCGCAGCACGCTCTACCGGCGCGTCGATGCGCTCGTCGCGAAGGGGTTCATCGAGGCCGAGGACACCCGGGGCGAGAATGGGCACTTCCGCCGGGTCCTGCGGCTCACGGCGGCGGGCCGTGCCGCCGCGGGCCGCGCAGCCGCAGGCATCCTGCAGCGCGAGCCGCTCGAATCGCCGCTGTTCGCGCTGGCGGTCTCCGCCGCAGGCATCTCCGGCCTCGACGACGCGCTCGGCGTCCTGCGTACGCGGATGGCGGCGGCAGCGCGCAGGCTCACGGATGAGGAACGCGCCCTGCGCGAAGAAGCCGCGGACGCCTGGGGCCAGGCGGCCCGGGAACGGCGCATCGCGCACCTGCGGGCCGATATCGGCTGGCTCCAGGGCCTGCTGAGCAGGCAGAGCGCCGGGCGTGGGGCTGGCGAGGTCCGGCGGGCAGGCTAGAGCCGTTCAAGAAACGTCGAGGATCTGAAACGTGCCCTCTTCGTGGATCCCACCGCGCGTTTCGAACCCGGCGTAGCTGCGGGGCGGCGCCGCCTCGAGCCTGGCGCGCAGGGCCGCTTCCAGGAGTTCCCGGAGGGTGACTCCTTCATCGATTGCGGCCTTCTTCGCGGGTTTCAGGAACTCGTCATCGATATCGGCCGTCGTCTTCATCGACCCATGTCGCCATATCGCCGTGCACCCATATTTAGATTTAGCCCCGCGGCAGGCCGAGGCCGCGCATGGCGATGATGTTGCGCTGGATCTCGCTGGTTCCCCCGCCGATGGGGCTGGTGGTGCTGTGCATGTAGAAGCGCGCGAACCGCCCGCCCATCGTGTGGGGATCGTCGCGGCCGGTGAGCTGGCTGTAGAGGCCGCCGAGGTGCATGGCCGTGGTCGCGAGGCGGACATCGAGCTCGCTGGAAAAGAGCTTGGCGATCGACGACTCCTTGTTCGGGATCTCGCCGCGTTCCTGCATCGAGATGATGCGGTAGCAGACCAGGGATTCGACCTGGGCTTCGATGGCGCGGTCGGAGAGCTCGTTGCGCACCTGGGGCGTTGTAGCCACCGTGTGGCTACCTACCCGGGACTCCTTCGCGTACCTCACCAGGTCGCGCACGATGAGCTGGTGGGCGACGCTCGTCGCGATGCCTGAGCGTTCGAAATCGAGGGTGGTGGTCGCGAGGTACCAGCCGCGGTTCTCCTCGCCGAGGAGGTTCTTCGCGGGGATGCGCACATCCTCGAAGTACACCTCGTTGAACTCGTGGCTGTTGAGCATGTTGATAAGCGGGCGGACCTGGATGCCCGGCGTCTTCATATCGACCAGGAAGTAGCTGATGCCCCGGTGCTTCGGGGCATCCGGGTTGGTCCGGGCGATGAGGATGCCCATGTGGGCGTGCTGCGCGCCGGAGGTCCAGATTTTCTGGCCGTTCACCACATAGTCGTCGCCGTCGCGGATGGCGCGCGTCTGGAGCGAGGCGAGGTCGGAGCCGGCGCCGGGTTCCGAAAAGAGCTGACACCAGATGTGCTCGCCGGAAATGATCTTCGGGAGGTACTCGGCCTTCTGTTCGGGGGTGCCGTAGACCATGATGGTGGGCCCGGCCCAGCCGTGGCCGATGCCACCGGGGCGGGGAGCGCGGCGCCAGGCGAACTCCTCGCTGAGGATGAACTGTTCCTTCACGCTCAGGCCGCCGCCGCCGTGTTCCTTCGGCCAGGCCGGGGCGCCCCAGCCGCGCTGGTTGAGCTTCGCGGTCCAGCCGCGCATGAACTCCATGAAACCGGGGAGGGCGCGGCCAGCGCCGTTGAACAGCCCCCATTCCGTCGGGCGGTCGCTGAACTCAGGAGGGAACTCGGCGTCGAGGAAGGAGCGGACCTCGGCGCGGAATGCAGCCTCGCGTTCGTTGTCTCGGAATTCCATGGAGCGCTCCGGGTTGGGAAGGTGGCCCGATTGTGGATTGCCGGCGGGCGATTGTCGATTGGGGGGCCGGAGGGCCAACGGGGCGCGGAATGTGTCTCCATTCGTGCACTATTAGGCAGTACGAATATCCGGGATCATGTGCAACGAGCAGCACCCTTCTGGTTGTCACAAGAATTGTGCCGCTATCCGCGGCAGTACTCGATGTTTACCGTCCATGATTTATGGATCTGGTGGGGAGCTTTTTCACCTGGCACCCACGCTCTTCGGGATGGAGTACATGGTCTTTCTTGAGATTTCCAGGATCGCGGGCCTGCCCGCGCATGCGCTGGTGGTCCACGCCGCGGTGGTCCTCGTGCCCCTGGCGGCGGTCGCGCTCGGGCTGACCTGCTGGAAGGCTTCGTGGCGGCGGTCGTACAGCCTGCCGGTGGCGCTGTTGGCGATCGCCGGCGCGGCGGCCGCGTTCCTGGCCAAGGAGAGCGGCGAACCGCTCGAGGACGCCGTGAAGCGGGCGGCCCAGCAGGGCGGCGTGCGCGCTCGCTTTGGCGAACACCCCGAACAGGGCGATGCCGCGTTCGTGTTCGCGGTGCTGCTGGCGCTGGCCGCGGTGGCCGTGTGGGCGGCCGAACGCTGGGGGAAGCGCTTCAACCTGCCGGCGTGGGCGCCCATGGCCACCTACGCGGTGGCGCTCGTGCCCGCGGGCATCGCCCTCATCACCATGGTCATCGCGGGGCACTCCGGCGCTCAGCTGGTCTGGAGGGATGTCGGGTCCTTCGCCGCGGGGCGGTGAACCAGGGGCCCATGTGGCCACCAGGTAGCTACTTCCTACGGACCCGGCCCAGTACCGTGCCCGTCCAGCCCGTCCAGGAAGGCCACCACCTCGGCCCGGAACAGCGGGTTCCGGATCGCGCTCAGGTGGCCTTCCCCCGGCAGGGGGACAAACCGCCCCCCGGGGATGGCGGCGGCGAGGTCCCGTGCCGGCGCGAAGAACGGGTCCCGCGTGCCGGCAGCCACGAGCACGGGCGTATGGACTTCGCCAAGGCGGCCCCGGTCGACGGGCTGGTTGCCGCGAAACACGCCCCGGAAGACGCGGTCGAGGGCGATGGGGTCGAACTGGGCGAAGTACCCGCCCAGGAAGCGGGCGAGCTCCAGCGGCGTGCGGCGCGGGGCGGTGCTGGCGGCGGGCTGCCGTTCCAGCGAAAAGCGGCCCCGGCCGCGCGGGAAGTAGCTGCCCATGCCCCCGATGATCGCCGCGGGGATACGCTCCGGGTGCGAAAGCAGCAGCTCGATCGCGACCATGCCGCCCATCGAGTACCCGAAGACCGGCGACCGCTCGAAACCTTCACGGTCCATCACGGCGAGGACGTCTTCGGCCAGCGAACCGATGGTGTAGGCGGCCGTCGAATAGGGCTTCTGGCTCAGGCCGTGGCCCCGCAGGTCGGGCACCAGGAGCGTGTGCCTGGCGGAAAGAAACTCAACCCAGCCCGACGATACCCAGTTCGTCCATCCGCTCGAGGTGTAGCCGTGCACCAGGACGAGGGGCTGGCCTTTCCCCGCGACCCGGTAGTGGATGCGCAGCCCGCTGCGGCGCGTGAAGGGCATGCACCGAGTGTAGCGAACGGCCGCGGACGGGCGGGGCGGATTGGCGCGCGAGCCACCAGCCTGTAGGGTTGGCCCGTGTCCACCAGGCGCCCGCTCGCATGCGTCGTTATCTCGCTGCCTCCCGAGGCAGAGGCGCGGCTCCGCGAATCGTGCGACCTGGTCATGCTCCCGCCGGGGAGCAACCGCGAGGCGGTGGTAGCCGCCCTGGCGGAGGCCGAGGGCCTGCTCTGCCCGGCGCCCTTCCCCGTCGATAGCGGCCTGCTCGATGCCGCGCCACGGTTGCGGGTGATTTCGAACTTCGGCGTGGGTTACAACAATGTCGACCTCGCCGAGCTCGACCGCCGCGGCATCGTGGTCTGCAACACCCCCGGTGTGCTGAGCGAGGCCGTCGCCGACCTCACGATTGGGCTGATCCTCGCGGCTTCGCGCCGGCTGCTCGAAAACGCGGCGTATGTGGCTGGCGGGGGCTGGGCCGCGCGCCAGCCGCCTCCACCGCTCGGGTTCGACCTGGCCGGCAAGACGCTCGGGCTCATCGGGCTGGGCCGTATCGGCCAGGCGGTGGCGCGAAGGGCGCAGGCCTTCGGGATGCGCGTCATCTACCACGACACGTTCGAAACACCGCCGGGCGGTTTCGCGTACTGCGCGTTCCGCAGCCTCCACGATCTCCTGCGCGAGTCGGACATCGTTTCGCTCCATGTGAACCTGACGCCCGCGACGCAGCACATGATCGGCGCGCGGGAGCTGGCGCTGATGAAGCCATCGGCATGGCTGGTGAACACCTCGCGCGGGCCGGTGGTGGACCAGGCGGCGCTGGTGGAAGCGCTCCGGGCGGGCGCCATCGCCGGGGCCGCGCTCGACGTCCTCGAGACCGAACCGCCGGCAGCGGATGAACCGATCCTGGGCCTGCCCAACGTGGTGTTGTTGCCGCACGTTGGCTCGGCGACCGTTGAGACGCGCGCGGCGATGCTGGACCTTGCCATGCGCAACCTGGAAGCAGTCCTGCGGGGAGAAGAGCCACCGGCCTGTGTGAACCCCGGGGCGCTGCCGCAGGCGCTGGGGCGGCGGTAGACAGCCCACTGGTATAATCGGCCCGTGGGCTACACCTCCATCGAGCTGGACGACGCCGAGCTGCAGGAACTCGAACGCCTGGCGGCGGAGCGCGGCGTCCCGGTGGCAGAAATCCTGCGCGAAGCAGTAAGCGAAATGCTTCTTCGAGCCCACCGCAAGCCGCGCAGCCTCGGCATCGCTGCCTCAGGATTCAGTGACACCGCCGCCCGGACCGGAGACGAACGGGCCGAGCCGCGAAGTTGGCGCTGATCCTGGACACTGGCCCGCTCCATGCCTCGCTCGACCGGAGTGACGCGGCGTACGCCTCGTGCCGCCGGCTCATCGAAGATTGTGAAGAGCAGCTGGTGATACCGTCACCGGTGCTTGTCGAGGTGGACTATTGGATCCACCAGCGACTCCATCCAGGCGTGATGCTGGCACTGCTGGACGACATACGTTCTGGCGCCTATGGGATCGAGGATCTCGAGCCTGGGGACTATGAGCGCGTGCGCCTTTTGTGCGCCGCTTACGCAGATGCGGACATCGGATTCGTCGATGCCGCGGTGCTCGCGATAGTGGAACGCCTCGGAGAGTCGAAGCTCGCGACGCTGGATCGACGCCACTTTGGTACGCTTCGACCCCGTCACGTTCAGTCCCTGCGTTTGCTCCCCGAACCGTGACAGTCACCTGCCTGGAGGCGACCCATGCGAACAAACACCGTGAAGGAAAAGTGGGCGAGGGGCGAGGTCACCTACGGTGGCTGGCTTTCCATCCCGAGCTCGTTCTCGGCCGAGGTGATGGCCCACCAGGGGTTCGACTGGGTGTGCATCGACATGCAGCACGGGGTGGTGGATTACCAGGCGGCGGTGACGATGCTCCAGGCTATCGGCTCGACGCCGGCGATCCCCATCGTCCGGGTGCCCTGGAACGAGCCCGGCATCATCGGCAAGGTGCTGGATGCGGGCGCCATGGGCGTCATCATCCCGATGGTGAACAGCGTCGACGAGGCGAAGGCGGCGGTTTCGGCGTGCCGCTACTACCCCGAAGGGGCGCGCAGCTACGGGCCGACCCGGGCCGCGTACTACGCCGGGGCCGATTACTTCGCCCACGCCAACCGTGAAATCGCCTGCATCCCGATGATCGAGACCAGGCAGGCGGTCGAGCGGCTCGACGCCATCCTCGCCGTGCCCGGGATCGACGCCGTCTACGTCGGCCCGGCTGACCTGAGCATCACCCTTGGGCTGCCCCCTGGCATGAACAACGGCGGCGCGTTCGAAGAGGCGCGGGTGCTCATCGCGCAACAGTGCGCGGCCCACGGCGTGACCGCCGGCATCCACGCCAATGCCGGGCTCGCGGCGAAACATGCGGCGGCCGGCTACCGGATGATCACCATCAGCGGTGATGTGCCGGCACTCGCCGCCGGCGCCGCAGCGGATATCCGCTCGGTACGGGAATCGGCGGGGCAAGGCAAGGCTATCTACGGGTAGCGGCCATGCAGACAGCCTTCACGGGCAGGATCGAAGCGGTGGGCCGCGGCGGGCACATCGTGGCCGTGCCAGGCGCCGCGGCCGCCGCGATCGGCGGCAAGCACCTGTCGCGCGTGCGCGGGACCCTCGCAGGCGCGCCTTATCGCAGCAACCTGGCGAAGATGGGCGGGCGCCTGGTCCTGGGCGTGCACAAGGCGACCATCGAGGCGGCCGGGAAGCGCCCCGGCGACGAGGTGGAGGTCACGATGGAGCCCGACCCGGACCCGCGCTGACGCGCGCGATTCCTACCGGCCGGCGGCCTCTGCCTCGAGCGCGCGCCGGTAGTAGAGGTCGGCGCGCCACTCCGCGAGCTGGAGCAGGAGGATCGAAATGAAGCCGGCGCCCGCCATGAACGGGATGGACACGATCCCGAACTCCTCGACGTTCCTGTCGGTGCAGGAGATGACGCCCGAGCAGACCTGGGCCTGGTCCGGGAACAGCTGGAGCTGGTAGTGGTAGATGGAGAGCGGCACGCCGATGGCGGCCAGGGTGACGATGTATTTCGGGTCGATCCGGCTGCGGGTGACGAGCGCGACGATGAGGAGGATGGCGATGGGGTACATCGCGATGCGCTGGAACCAGCAGAACTCGCAGGGGATGAACTCGACGATTTCCGAGTAGTACAGGGAGCCCAGCGTGGCCGTCAGGGCCACGGCCAGCATCAGCTTCTGCGCGTGCTGGTCGAACAGGGCGCGGACCCGCTCGCCGGAGGGAAGCTCGGCCACCATGATGCCGATGAGGATGGCGAAGACGACCGCGATCGAGGCCGCGGCCAGGACCGGCGACACGTACTGTTCGGACTCCATCAGCGAAACCGTACCACAGGGTTCTCTCCCGGGACGAGAAAGGCCCGGGTAATTCGGCCAACGGCCACCAAACCAGGCCGGCAGTGCGCGTGGCCTGCTTCCCGCTGTCCCGGGCACGGTCAGAGGGGGCCGGGCATCTCCAGGCCAAGCGATGCCCCGAGCTCGCGCAGCTGCTCGATCGTCGGCTCGTCGAGCGGGATGCCCAGGCGGGTGCGCTCCTGGCGGGCGCGCGCCTCGGGGTCGCCCGGCACCAACACCTGTTCGACGCCGGGGGCGGGACGGAGCGCGTGGAGGTGGTCCACCATGCGCTTCATATCGGCTTTGAACTCCGCCGCATCGCGGAAGGCATCGATCCGCCAGGCCGCGAACCACCACCCCTGTTCGTGGCGCGGGGAGAACAGGGCCGACCCCATCCCGGGGAGGACACCCGTGAGGATGTCGACCATGAGGCCAAGCCCGTAGCCCTTGTGGGAGCTGGTTTCGAGGTAGCTCCCCAGCGGCAACAGGGCGCCGCCCTTGCCCAGGATCTCCGGGTCGTGGCTGTCCTCGCCGGCCGCGTCGACCGCCCATCCGGAGGGGATATCCCGGCCCTGGCGCAGGGCGATCTCCAGCTTGCCGCCCGCGACGGCGGTGGTGGCGATATCGAGGAGGAACGGGTGGCTGCCCTCAACCGGGGCGGCCATCGCGATCGGGTTCGTCCCGTAGGCCCGGTCGAGGCTGCCAGCCGCCACCGCGAGCGGCGGGACGTTGCACATGGCCATGCCGATCATGTCCCGCTCGGCGGCCATGCGCGCGTAATACCCGGCCGCGCCGAAGTGCCGCCCGTTGCGGACGGCGACCATGCCCATCCCGGTCGCCTCGGCCTTCACGATGGCGGCGAGCATGGCCCTCCGGGCGATGAGCACCCCGAGCCCACCATCGGCGTCCCAGGTGGCGGCCACGGGGCTCTCGCGAAGCACCCGGACCCGGGGCCCCGGGTTCACCAGCCCGCGCGCGAACCCCGGGGCATAGCCCGGGTGCCAGGGCAGGTGGGCGATGCCGTGGGATTCGATCCCGGCGAGGTCGGCATCGATGAGGACTTCGGCGGCTTCGGCAGCGTCCATGGGCGCCATGCCCAGGCGTTCGAACACGGCCGCGGTGAACTCCCGCAGCGCCGCGGCGGCGAAGCGCGGCCGGGTATCGGGTTCGGAAGAAGCAGCCATCCTGTCCCTCGGGGCGAAACGTTTGCGAAGCATACCCGCTGCCCGGGCCAGCAAAAGACGTCACGCAGAGCGTATGTAATGGTACGCTGGGGACGTGAGAGTCCTGGCTATCGAGTCTTCGTGCGATGAGACGGCTGCCGCGGTCATCGAGGATGGGCGCGTCGCGCGCTCTTCGGTGGTGGCGTCACAGGTCGACCTGCACGCGAAGTACGGCGGCGTGGTGCCCGAGGTGGCGAGCCGCCAGCACCTGCGCAAGATCGTCCCGGTCATCTCCGAGGCGCTGGACAGCGCCGGGTGCACGCTCGATGACATCGACGCGGTGGCGGGCACGCGCGGGCCGGGCCTCGCCGGTTCGCTGCTGGTTGGCTACAACGCGGCCAAGGCCATCGCCTTCGGGCGGGGGCTCCCGTTCATCGGCATCAACCACCTCGAAGGGCACATCTATGCGAACTGGCTGGTGGAAGGCCCGGAGCCGGAGTTCCCCGCGCTCTGCCTGGTGGTCAGCGGCGGCCACACCGACCTCGTGCTGATGCGTTCGCACGGGCAGTACGAGCGGCTCGGAGGCACGCGCGATGACGCGGCCGGCGAGGCGTTCGACAAGGTCGGGCGGTTGCTGGGGCTGCCGTTCCCGGGTGGTCCGCACGTGGCAAAGGCAGCCCTCGAAGGCGGGCCGAGCAATCTCGACCTCCCGCGCGCCTGGATGCACGGGACGTTCGACTTCAGCTTCAGCGGGCTGAAGACGGCGGTGCTCCACGTGGTGCGGGAGGGCCAGTACCCGGTGCCGGAGATCGCCTGGGAGTTCCAGGAAGCGGTGGTGGACGTGCTCGCGGGCAAGACCACCCGTCTGGCCCGCGAGATGGGCGCCAGGAACGTGCTGGTGGCCGGTGGGGTAGCCGCGAACACCCGCCTGCGCGAGGAGTTGCAGCGCCGCTGCCCGGTGCCGGTCCGCATCCCGCCTCCGAAATTCTGCACCGACAACGCGGCGATGATCGGGGCGGTGGCCGGGTTCCGGCTGGAGCTGGGCGAACGCAGCCCGCTGGACGAGGACATCTTCACGACGAACAACTGGGCGCGCGTGTAGGGCCGGTCAGCTGGCCGCGGCGCTGACCCGGGCAATCGTGGAGAACGTGGCGACGTAGAGGTCGCCTTCGAACCCACAGGCCGGGAACACCACACACTGCAGCGGCGAGCCGATAGCCACGCGCGCCCGTTCGCGGCCCGACTCGATGTCGCGAACCACCACCTGCTCCGTGCCCCGTTCGTGGTCGTAATCGAACGAGACGAGCTCGCCCGTGTCCGGGTAGAAGAGCATGTGTCCCGCCTGGTTCTGCTCGTGGCGCCAGAGGGGTTCGAGCGGGTCGCCGGGGTCGCCGTAGCGGAAGGCCGCGATCACCCCGTTCCCGGAATCGAAGCCGGCCACCACCTTCCGGCCGGGGTCGACACAGGGAGGGTTGGCGACGATCCCGTTGGGGAGGCCGCAGATTTCGGTGAATTCGGCGCGACGCTCGCCAGTGAGCGGTACACGGACCAGGTGGAGGGGAGCGGTCGAGACTCCCTTTCCGCGGAGCGAAGGGCCGAAGCCCGTGGTCCCTTCGCCGTCATCGAGGAACCACGCGCTGCCATCCGCGATCACGGCGTCCCAGCCGAACGTTTGGCCCGGCTGTTCCAGGTAGCGGGTTGTGAACGCCTCATCGAGGGAGAGGGCGGCCGCCGCCGGGTCCCACGCCAGCCGGAAGAGGCTCCTTTCGCCGACCACGAAGACGCTCACGCCACTGGCATCCACCGCGGCGGAGAGGCGGGCGATGGACCCTTCGGGCAGTTCGAGCCGCGCGACGATGTCCAGGCGCCCGGGCTCAAGGACAACCAGCTCCGAGCCCCGGACGCCCGGGGGCAGGGCATGGACGCCTGTGCCGCCGGCGAAGTCCTTCATCACCAGGTGGCCATCGGGGAGGATGAGCAGGGAGTTGTAGGGCCGTTCGCGCGGAAGCTGCCGGGCGGCGAGCACCGAGCAATCCGGGGCCAGCCGGTGGCACCAGCGGCCGAACGTCACGTAGAGGGAACCGTTGGCGTGGGCGGCCAGCCCGCCGGGCCACGGCCTGCCACCGGGCAGGTCCGGCGAGCGCTCGATGGACGCGAGGGTGTGCGGGTCGATCCGCTCGACCCAGGCGGTGGACTGGTCGCCCCCCGGTGTATGTCCCTGGAGGTACACCTCGCCGGGCTCCCGCAGGATGGGCATGCAGCCGGCGAAGGCGGGCCGGCTGGTGACGACGAGCGCGCCGCCGGCGAGGGCCGGCGTGCCGGGCGCGGGCGCCTGGAGACGCGCGGGGCCGCCATCCTCCCCGGGCCAGGGGCTCGGCCAGTACCCGTCGAGGATGGCACTCATCGCGGCAGCCCTGCCGGGCCGGCGGCGCGGGGTGCCGTGGCGCGCTGCTTCATTTGTGGCACCGACCGTGCCATTTGTTGGACGAGGTGTCAACCGGCCCCCGGCCGCAACCGCCCCCGGGCTACCGGATGGCCAAATAGAGCGTGTACGCGCCGAAGGCGATGAACAGCGCGGCCGAGACGTAGCCGATGGTCCGCTGTGGCAGCCGCTTGCCTGCGGCCAGGCCCGCGCCGATCGCGACCGCATCGGCCGCGACCATGCCGAGCGTCGACCCGAGCCACACCCCGGTCACGGAGTCGTGGTTTCCGGCGAGCGACACGGTCGCGAGCTGGGTCTTATCCCCCAGTTCGGAGAGGAAGAACGAGACCGTGACGATGCCGAGGGCGCCGAACACCGGGAGCCGCCGCTCGGGCCCCGATTCCTCGTCGAGCGAGTCGCCGCGGATGCTCCAGGCGGCGAAAACGAAGAACGAGAGGCCGACGGCAACATAGAGCGCGCGCTCGGGGATGATCTCATCGAAGGCCCGGCCGATGGCGACGGAGCCGAGGTGGACCACCAGGGTAGCGATGGTCACGCCCGCGAGGACGAGCCACCAGCGATGCCTGGTGGCAAACCAGAGGGCGACGAGCTGGGACTTGTCGCCGAGCTCAGCGAGGAAGATGAGGGCTGTGGAAAGGGCAAACGCCGACACCGTGACTCCTGCGCGGCGCCGGCGGGGCAAGCCTCGGCCGGCACACGCGAATGTGTGCTGGCCGAAAGTCTCGCCCGCTTCGTTGCTGAAGCCGTGACACCGCCCTCTAACGAGGGAGCCTGTCGATGTCACGCGAGAGGGCTACTCCCCTTCGGTTCACACCCACGGTAGCTGGCATGGGCGTTCCGGGGAAGCGCGTTATCCCTCGCCGGTGCCGACCTGGAGCGGCGGGAGCCCGATGGAGTCGCAACTCGCCGCATGCGCCCGGCACGGCCCCGCTCTCCTTGCCGTGGCCCGCCAGGGCTGAAGGGGCCCGGCCCCCGCCGAACCCCGGGCCTGGTTTCCGCCGCTCCAGGTTGGGGTGGCGACCTGCCCGAATGGCGGATCCGCGGAAACGAGCGGTGGGTCAGACTGCGCGCGTCTCGAAACTGTGCGCCACGGCGCGAAAGGGAGTCCCTCGATGAGAGCTGTGGTCCAGGATCGCTACGGACCGCCGGAGGTGCTCCGAATCGCCGAGGTCGAGCGGCCGGTGCCACGAGCGGACGAGGTGCTGGTGCGGGTGCACGCCTCGACGGTGACACGGGGCGACGCGATGGGTGTGGCCGGCACCGAGTACCGCTTCACACGCCTGTTCACGGGTATTCGCCGGCCGAGGCGACCGTCCACGGGTTCGGAGTTCTCCGGGATCGTGGAGGAAGCCGGCGCGGCAGTGACGCGCTTCCAGGCCGGCGACGAGGTATTCGGCTGGCAGCCCGGAGCGAACGCCGAGTACGTGGCTGTCCGCGAAGGAGGAGTGATCGCGCGGAAGCCGGCGGGACTGACGTTCGCCGAGGCAGCCGCGGTGCCGGATGGAGCGCTGCTGGCGCTCACATGTCTGCAACCGGGGTATCCACTTCATGGCAAGGATGTGGTTGTCTACGGCGCCGCGGGTTCCATCGGCAGCGCCGCGGTGCAGCTGCTGGCGCACCATTTCGGGGCTGACGTGACCGCGGTCTGCGACGGCAGAGACGCCGGCGTAGTGGAGGCGCTGGGGCCGAATCGTGTGGTTGACCGCTTTCGCGAGGACTTCACGGAAGGACCGCGGAAATTCGACGTCGTGTTCGACGCCGTGGGGAAGCACTCGTTCCGGCGCTGCCGGCGGGCGCTGAAGCCGGGCGGCGTCTATATCACTGTCGACCTTGGGTTCATGTACCACGTGCCGCTGCTCGCCGTGCTCACCCGGCTCACCCGCTCGAAGCGTGCGGCACTGGGCCTCGGCCGTTACCGCCAGGAGGACTTGCTGCTCGTGAGCGGCCTCATCGACGCAGGCCTGTACCGGCCAGTCATCGACAGGGAGTACGAGCTCGACGACATCGTTGCCGCGGTCCGATACGTCTCCGGTGGGCAGAAGACCGGCAACGTCGTGCTCAAGGTCGTGGGCTCGCCCGGCCCGTAGGCAAACGGTCCCTTGCGGTCGGTTATCCCTCGCCGGTGCCGACCTGGAGCGGCGGGAGCCCGAACGGCTTGACCAGGCGGGGGTAGAGCGCGCCAAACGCCCCCGCGCCAACGAGCGTGCCGGCCAGCGCCGCAAGGGCGTACACCTTGCCTTCGCCGATGTTGACCAGGATGGGGCCCGGGCACATGCCGGTGATCGACCAGCCAATGCCGAAGAGGATGCCCCCGTAGATGTTGCCCCGGTGGCCCGGCTTGTTCTCGATGCGCAGCGGCTGCCCGGTGAGCGACCGGCCGTAGCGCTTGAGCACCCACAGCGATGGGGCGGTGAGCGCGACCGCGGTGCCGATGATGCCGTACAGCTGGAACTCCTCGAACAGGAACATGCCCTGGATGAAGTTGTAATCGGCGGCGCCCGAACGGCTGAGCGCGAACCCGAAGACGGAACCGAGGACGAGGTAGAAGAGAATCACGGCGGTGCCCCTGTTAGACGATGACGCGGTAGATGAGGTTGGTGGTGACGGCCCCGGCGGCCATGAAGCTGACGGTGGAGACGATGCTCGGCAGTTCGAGGTTGGACATGCCGAAGATGCCGTGGCCGCTGGTGCAGCCCCCTGCCAGCCGTGTGCCGAACCCGATGAGCAGCCCGCCACCGAACATCCAGAGGAGCTTGCCGCCGTTCCCCCAGCCGATCTCGGCATCGAACATGCCCAGGTCCCAGAACGGCTCCCAACCGCCGCCGAGGACAGCGGAGAGGAACCCGCCGGCAACAAGCCCACCGAGCAACGGCAGCCGCCACGAGTTCGTGCCGCGCAGCGCCTCGCGCTGGAAGTAGGGAGTCTGCACGACGAGCGAGCAGACGTTCTCGAAGCCGGTCGAAACGCCGAGCCGGCGGTTGCCGACGAACAGGAGGGTGAGGGTGACCGCGCTGATGACGGCGCCGCCGGCCGCCCAATGCCAGGGGGTGAGGTCGTTCAGGATGAGATGCATGTGGCCTCGCGGACGATGGTGGGTTTTGTTGGCGCAAAGCATGCGCGATCGGCGCGGTGGTGTCTCGGTAACCGGGCGCGACCCGCCGCTCGCGGGCCTGCTACGATCCACCAATGGATGTCCGCTTCTACGCGACGCTGCGGCCGCTCGTGGGCGGCAAGAACGTCCACCTGGACCTGGCCGAGGACGCGACGGTGAAGGACCTGCTGGACACCGTGACGGAGCGGTTCCCGGAGCTGGGGGCGATGATCTGGACGGCCGAGGGCACCCTGGGCGAATACATCAAGGTGTTCGTCGACGGCCGGGAGATCCGGCACCTGCAGATGCTCGAGACCCCGGTGCCGCCGGATGCGGATGTCGACATCTTTCCCCCGGCCGCCGGCGGATGACCCGGCTGGAGGTCCGGAACCTCCCCGCGGAGGAGATCCGGCGCGACCTGCTGCGGGAGCTGGGTGGAGTGGCCGAGGGTGCGCGAGTCACCGCTGATGGGTGGCAGGTGGAGTTCGTGCAAGGCGAGCCGGCCCGCCTGGGGCGCATGGTGATCCCGGTGCTGTTTCTCGTAGTTTCCGGAGAGCGGGAGGCGGAGGTGGCGGCCTATCTCCGGCGGCGGACGATGCGCGGAGGCGGCTGAGCGCGGCTAGAATAGCGCACATTTCGCACACGCTCCGGAGCACGGCCATGCCGATCGTCCAGACCACCTGCGGGCGCCTCGAGGGCGTCCAGCACGCAAAGCACCAGTCGTTCATGGGGATCCCATTTGCGGCGCCGCCCGTGGGGCCGCTGCGCTTCAAGGCGCCCCAACCGCCCTCGCCCTGGACCGGCATCCGCGATGCACGGACGCCCGGGCTGGCGGCGCGCCAGACGGGCCACCCCATCCCCGGGTTCGCGGCGAGCTCCCCCCAGGACGAAGACTGCCTCTACCTCAACGTCTTCACCCCCGCCGCCGACGGCGGCCGCCGCCCGGTGCTGTTCTGGATCCACGGCGGCGGCTTCACCCACGGCTCCGGTTCCGAGGAGCTGTACAACGGCGGACCGCTGGCCGAGCGGGGTGATGTCGTCGTGGTCACCATCAACTACCGCCTCGGCGCCTTCGGCTACCTGTGGCTGGGCGACCACCTGCCCGGCGCGGGCCTGACCGCCAACGCGGGCCAGCTCGACCAGGTTGCCGCGCTCCAATGGGTGCGCGACAACATCGCGACATTTGGGGGCGACCCGGGCAACGTCACCATCTTCGGCGAATCGGCCGGGGCGGCCGCGGTGGGCACGCTCCTGGCCATGCCCGCCGCGAAGGGGCTCTTCCACAAGGCCATCCTCCAGAGCGGCACGGGACGGGCGGGCGACCGGGAAAGCGGCAACCGGGTCGCCAGCCTCCTGCTGGCCGAGCTCGGCCTGGAAGCGGCGCGCGCCGAAGAAGTCCTGACGGCGCCGGCCGACCGCATCCTCGAAGCGCAGACCGCGGTCCTGGCGAAGCTCGGGCGCGAGGCCGGGCTCATCTTCGGGCCCATCCGCGATGGCGCGACGCTCCTCGAGCAGCCCCTGGCTGCCGTGCGGGCGGGCGCGGCCGCGGGCATCCCCCTCATCGCCGGCACCAACCGCGACGAGGTGAAGCTCTTCGCTGCGACGATGCAGCGCGACGAAATCGATGACGAGGCGCTCATCCGCGCCGTGGATGCGACGCTCGGGAAGCCGGGGCCCGAAAAGGCGCGCGCCGTAGTTGAGGTGTACCGCACGTCGCGGGCCGGCAAAGGGCTGCCCGCCTCGAACCTGGACATCCTCGATGCGGTGAGTTCGGACGTCCGCTTCCGCATTGGCGCTACCCGGCTGGCACTGGCGCAGCAGCCGCACCAGCCCAACACCTACCTGTACCTGTTCACCTACGCCTCTCCCGCGCGGCGGGGCGCGCTGGGCTCGTGCCATGCCCTGGAGATGCCGTTCGTGTTCGGCACCTTGGGCGCGCCAACGCAGGACCGGTTCGCCGGTTCGGGCCCGGCGGTTGAGCAGCTCTTCCACCGCATGATGGACGCGTGGCTCTCGTTCGCGCGGACCGGGAACCCGGCGCACGAGGGCATCGGCCGGTGGGACGCCTACAGCGAGCCTGACCGGCCGACGATGGTATTCGACCTCGAATGCGGGCAACAGGATGACCCGTTCGGCGAGGAGCGCCGCGCGGTGGAGGCGCTGCTGTAGGTCAGCCCTGCCAGGTCAGCTCCACGTCTCCGAAGACGATGGTGTCGCCGCGTTCGGCGCCGGCCTGGCGCAGCGCCCTCGCGATGCCCCAGCGTTCCAGCCGCCGCAGGATCTCGTCCTCGGCGCCGGGCATGCCCGTATCCATCATCTGGACGAAGGTGACGGGCCGGTAGCCCTCGACCAGGTAGCGGCCTTCGCCCACGCGCATCACGCTGAAGCGCTCCTCCGATGGCGGGCGGATGACGGGCACCTCTTCGGGCGGCGCCGCGGCGGCACGGGCCTTTTCGATGTTGACCCGGGCCATCAGTTCGGCCGTGAGTTCCTCCACGCCCTGCCCGGTCTCCGCCGACACGACCCACACGCGCGTGCCGCCCAGGTGGCGCGAGAGGATGTTCGCTGCCTCCCAGGCCACTTCCGGCGCCAGGTCTGCCTTTGTGACGGCGACCACCCGGGCAACCTCGTCCAGTTTGGGGTCGTAGGCGCGGAGCTCGCTCTCGATGAGCTCGTAGTCGGTGACGGGGTCGGGCGAGCTGCAATCGATGACATGGAGAAGGACACGGCAGCGGCGGATGTGCTTCAGGAATTCGAAACCGAGACCGTACCCCTCCGAGGCGCCCTCGACGAGGCCCGGGAGGTCGGCCAGGGTGAATCGCTCGTAGCCAACGTTGACAACGCCAAGCATCGGCTCGAGCGTGGTGAACGGGTAGCTGGCGATCTTCGGCTTCGCGTTCGAAACGGTCGCGAGGAAGGTGGACTTACCAGCGTTCGGAAGGCCAATGAGCCCAACATCGGCAAGGAGCCGGAGCTCCAGGCGGATGTTGACCGACTCGCCTTCCTGGCCCTTCTGCGAATACCCGGGTGTCTTGTTGGTCGCGGTGGCGAACCGCTTGTTGCCCCAGCCACCACGGCCGCCAAAGGCGACGATCACCTCCTGGCCAACGGTCTCCAGGTCGGCGATCAGGTCTCCCGTATCAACTTCGTGGACGACCGTGCCAACCGGCACCTCGAGGTAGAGGTCGGCCCCGTTCGCGCCGTGACGGAGGTTCGGCCCGCCGTTTCCGCCGTTCCCTGCCTTGAACTTCTTCTTCGAGCGGTACTGCTCCAGCGTGTACACGTCGTCGACCGCACGGAGGTAGACCCGGCCGCCACGGCCGCCATCCCCCCCGTCCGGCCCTCCCTGGGGGACGAACTTCTCGCGGTGGTAGCTGACCAGCCCGTGGCCTCCGTTGCCGCCTTCCACATGGATCTCGACCGCATCAAGCATCTCCATCCATCTGAACAGATACCGGGGAATGAAGGAAGGTTGATGATGCTGATGGACCGGTTGGGGTGTTGGGAAACGGCCCGGCGCAGATTCGGCCGATGGCCAGCGGTGCGTTTGGCTCCGGGGTGGGTTCCCGGTTGGGAGGGAGAGGTGGAGGGTGGGAACGCGGGCCGGGCTAGATGCGTTGGGCCGCCAGGGTTGGGCATCGGGACGGTTTCCCAACCAGGGACCAAACGGCCCGGCAGCTTCAACTCCCCACGGCCGGGTTGGGTTCTAACGGGACAGTTCGGCGATGGCCTGGCGGACGTCGCGGTCTTCGATGAACGCTGCGCCGCGGGCCTCGCGGATCGCCTGGGCGCGCTTGATGATGGCTGCCTGCGGCATGCCGGCCGGGGGCTCGGTGATCCACGCGAGCAGCTCCACGGTCACGTTGTTGGGGTCCTTGAAGTAGAGCGAACGCTCGTAACCGCGGTCGATGGGCCCCTCGTAATCGATGCCCGCCTCGCGGAGGCGAGCTTCCCAGGCGGGAAGGTCGGCCAGGCGGACATCGAGGGCGACGTGGTCCATGTGGCCGGAGCCGCCCTGGGCCTCGGGGTAGCTCGCCGGGTCGACGCCGGGCCTGGGGACGAAGTAGGCGATGAAGTTGTCGTTGCCGGCGTGGAAGAAGAGGTGCTCCTCGGGCTCGTAATCGAGATTGGGCTGGCGGAGGACGAGCTCCATGCCCAGGACGCCGGTATAGAAGTCGATGGTGGCCTGGGCGTTGCGCCCGGAGATGGCGGGATGGGAGATGCGGAGGGTGTGCACAGGAGGCCTGCCAGTAGTTGCTGCTGCAAACAGCATGCCAGACGGGCCCGGCAAATTGCGACGCGTTTTTCGGGAAGACGGCTTCACTTTTGTTGCGGGGCGGCGCCCGCTGCGGGCACACTGGGCGCGGACGGGACCCCGAATCATGTTCGAACACGCCAAACGCTTTCGCCGCAGCCTTCGCGTGGCCCGCACCGGCGCGCGGATCTACCTCGGGTACAAGCGCACGCAGCGCGCCGTGCGGAAGCTGCCGCCCGAGGTGGCTGCCGGGCACTGGGAGCGCCGCCACGAGGCGGCCGCCGAATCGCTCTACCGCCTGGCTGTCGACCTGAAAGGCCTGTACATCAAGTCGGGGCAGTTCATCGGCACGCGGACCGACGTCGTGCCAGAGCCGTACAGCCGTTCGCTTTCGCGGCTGCAGGACCAGGTCCCGGCGCGGCCGATGGCGGTGGTGCGCCAGACCATCGAGAGCGAGCTGAAGCGCCCCATCGAAGAGCTGTTCGCGACCTTCGATGAGCGTCCGATCGGCTCGGCTTCGCTCGCGCAGGTGCATCGGGCCACGCTCCCTGACGGGCGCGAGGTGGTGGTGAAGGTGCAGTACCCCGAGGTAGCGGGGCTGGTGCGCCTGGATATCCGCAACCTGCGGACCATCGTGGGGATTGTGGCCCGCCGCGAGCCGAACTTCGACTTCCGGGCGGTGGTGAATGAGATCGCCAGCCAGGTGCCGCTGGAGCTCGATTTCGAGCGCGAGGCGGAGATGACGCGGCGCATCCGGGAGAACCTGCGCGGGGTGCCGGGTGTGGTGGTGCCGCAGGTGATCGACGACCACGTGGCACGGAAGGTCATCGTTACCGAGTACATCCACGGGGCGCGGCTGCTCGACCGCGAACGGCTCGCATCGATGAACATCGACCGGGTCGCGTTCGCCAGGACGGTGGCCGAGGCCTACGGCCACCAGATCATGGTCGACGGGCTGTTCCAGGCCGACCCGCACCCGGGCAACATCCTGGTGTTGCCGGGCGGCCGCGCCGGGCTGCTCGACTTCGGACTCACGAAGGAGCTCCCGGAGCGGGCCCGGCTGGGGTTCGCAAAGCTCGTCGTCGCTGCCGGCGACCGCGACCCGCACGGCATCGTCGAGGCGTTCCGCGAGCTGGGCGTGAAGGTGAAGTCGGAATCGCCGGGAGATGTGCTGCCGCTGATGCAGCTGATGTTCGATGCGCGGCCGATCGACCGGCCAGCGGAGAGCGAGATTGCCGAGCGGCGGGGCGCCATGCGGGCGAACCCGGTGGAGGCGATCCCGGGGGACCTGGTGTTGCTGGGGAGGGTCATCGGGCTGCTGCGCGGGGTCTGCGCTTCGCTTGGCACACCGCTCAGCCCCATGCAAATGCTGCGGCCATTCGCTGAGCGGGCGCTGGAAGAGGCCGGCGCCACGCCAGGGGCAGCGGCCGCGTCGTAGGGCGGGCGCCGAGCGTCTTGCGGTACTCCTCCATCGCCTCCGGGAGCCACTTCTGAATGCCCGCGATGCGGCTGGCGTTCGAGGGGTGGGTGGAGGCGTACTCGGGCGGCTCCGGACCTTCACGGGCGGCAGCCGTGCGCTCCCAGAAGCCGATTGCCGCCTCCGGGTTGTACCCGGCGCGGGCCATGTAGATGAGGCCGATGCGGTCGGCCTCGCTTTCCATGTCGCGGCTGAAAGGGAGGAGCACGCCGAGCTGCGCGCCGGCGCCGAAGAGGGCGAGGACGGTGCCGCGGGTCGCGGGGTCGAGCCCGCCGAGGGTGGCCGAGACGGCGAGGAGGCCGACCTGGGTGAGCTGTTCCTGGAGCATGCGCTCGGCGCCGTGCTGGGCGATGGCGTGGGCGATCTCGTGCGCCATCACCACGGCCAGCCCCTCCTCGTCCTGCGCGACTTCGAGGATGCCGCTGTACACGGCGACCTTGCCGCCGGGCAGGCACCAGGCGTTCTTCAGGGGCGAGGCGATGAGGGTGAACTCCCATTCGAAGCCGGGGTCATCGGCGACGGCGGCGATGCGCTGGCCGACGCGCTGGCCGAGCTCGGCTTCAGGGCCGGAGCGCACGATCTCGGCTTCGGATTCGGCGAGGATTTCGCGGTAGGCATCGGCCCCAAGCCGGGCCTGGTCCTCCTCGGAGAGGGCGACGCGCTGGGTGCGGCCGGTGATGGGGACGGTCTGCTCCTCTGCGCGGCAGTAGAGGAAGAGGGCGAAGCCGATGAGGACGGCCAGGAGGAGACCAACCGAGATGACCTCGGCGTAGCCACGCTCATCGGTGGTGAGGGCCTGGACCCGGGGCTGCATGGGGATATGGTAGGGGCGAGCGGCCGGCCTGGCGTGTCGGGTAGGCTACGCGGCATGGAGGCTCGCGATTTGGGACCGGGACGGCCGCCGGTGGCGGAGCGTCCCTGGGACTGGATGCTGTTGCGTGAGGCGAGCGGAGAGCTGGTGCTTTCGGTGCTCTGCGGTTCGGTGGGGATGTTCGAGGTGGAGGTAGTGCTGGACCGGGAAACCCGAAAGGCGTACGAACGTGACGGGGTCTCGGTGTTGCAGCGACTGGCCGAGCGAGGCGAGTGCCGTCCGCGGGACGATCTGAAGCTGAGGTGAGAGCCTCTTCCGTTCGATGGAGCCGGCGGCAGGTTGCGTCGACCGGCGGAGGGGAGCTCCTGCGTCAGTTCGAGGCTGGCGGGATTCGCGCGGAGGGACCGGGATGAAGAAGTACGCCGTTGTGATTGAGCTGGCGGGGGAGAACTACTCCGCATATGTCCCGGACCTCCCCGGGTGCGTCGCCGTTGGGGACACCATCGCAGAGGCGGAACGGGAAATCGCAGAGGCCATCGAGTTTCATATCGAGGGGCTCCGTGAGGACGGGCTGCCTATCCCCGAGCCGCGCACCGTGGTCGAGTATGTTGTCGCACCGGCCAGTGCGAGCGAAACGGGCGGCTGAAGCCGGGGCGGCACACCTGCTACGCTCGATTGCATCCTGAGCCAGGAGCGCGCCCCATGCCCTCGAACGTCGAAGGATTCGTCCCACCTTCCGCCATGGTCGTCGTCGCCCACCCGGACGATGCGGAGTTCATGGTGGCCGGGACAGTTGCCCGGTGGGCCCGCAGGGGCTGCGAGGTCACCTACGTCATCATCACCAAGGGCGACAAGGGCAGCGACGACCCGAACATGACGAGCGAGCGGCTGACCGCCATCCGCGAGGCCGAGCAGCGCAACGCCGGCGCCGTGCTGGGCGTGGCGAACTACGAGTTCATGGGCTACCCCGATGGCTACCTGCAGCACAGCCTGGAGCTGCGCCGCGATGTGGCGCGGCTCATCCGGAAGTACCGGCCATATGTGCTGCTCACGTTCGACCCGACGAACCGGTTCTTCAGCGACAATTATGTGAACCACCCGGACCACCGGGTGGCGGGCGATGTCGCGCTCGATGCGACCTTCCCGACGGCCCGCGACCGGCTGACGTTCCCGGAGCTCCTGGTCGATGGCTACCAGCCGTGGAAAGTGCGCCAGGTGTGGCTTTCGGGTTCGGACAAGCCGAACGTGTGGGTCGATATCGGCGAGACGCTGGAGCTGAAAAAGGCGGCGCTCCTGGAGCACCCGAGCCAGCTCGGGCCGGACGTGGTGGAGTTCGCGGAGGCGTTCGCCCGGATGGCCGCGCAGGGGCAGGATTTCGAGTTCGCCGAGGCTTTCCGGCGGTTCATCCTGGAGGAAGACCCCGTCCACGAATAGCAGAAGGCCCTTTCCGGGAAGGGAAGGGCCTTCTCGCTGCCGATGGGGCACGAGCCGTCAGACGATTTCGAGTTCCTTCAGCTTCTCCTCCGGCACAACGCCGTTCTTCCAGCCGCGGACGCGGTAGTACTCCTCGAGCATCGCGTTCAGTTCGCAGACCTGGCCGAGGGAGCCCTTCGCGTTCGAGGGTTCCTCGGTGAAGCGCTTCGGGAGGTAGTCGGAGCCTTCGCGGAAGCCCGCCAGGTTGTTGTAGTGGCGTTCGAGGTTGTAGATGCGCTCGCCGGTGCGGAGGACGTCGTCGGCGTCGAACTTCTCGATGCCGGTCATCACGCGGTACTGCTCGGCGTATTCGTCGGGGCCTTCGGCGAAGGCGCTGAACTTGCAGAGGTCCAGGCTATCGGAGAAGGCATGGATGTCCTGGAGGAGCTTGAGGAGCTCGCCCTTGCCCTGGTAGGCCAGCGGGTCGGTCTTGAGGCCGATGACGCCGAGCTCGCTGGCGGGGCTGTAGCCGCGGAGGTGGCAGGCGCCGCGGTTGGAGGTGGCGTAGCCGAGCCCCATGCCCTTGAAGCCGCGCGGGTCGTAGGCCGGGGTGGCCTGGCCCTTCACCGTCATGGCGATCTCCGGGTGGCCGATCGATTTCGCGAACGAGTCGATGCCGTTGGCGAGCTGGTCGCCGATGCCCTGGCGGTAGGTGATGAGGCGGGCGACCTCGATCATCCGGTCCTTATCACCCCAGACGATGCCAACGCTCGCCGGGATGTACTCGCGCTGGGTGGCCTCCATCACCATGGAGCAGACCTGGCCGATCTCAATCGCGTCGTAGCCGAGGTCGTTCGCCATGTCGATCATGTAGGCGACGGAGGCGATGTCGTCGTTGCCGCAATTGGCGCCGAGCGACCAGGCAGGCTCGTACTCGACGGATTCCATCTTGACCTTGTAGGGGCCTTCCTTGATTTCGACTTCCTTCTTACAGGCGACCGGGCAGGCGTGGCAGGTCGGGTCGTCGATGAGGTAGTGCTCCTTGACGTACTCGCCGCCGAGGAGCTCGGCATGCTCGAAGGAGGTGTCCTGGCTGTTGCGGGCGCCCAGGCCGCCGATGGTGTTGCTCACGTTCATGAGCATATTGGTGCCGTAGACGGAGAGGCCGCCCTTCTTGGGAGAGGTGATGTTCGCCTCGTCCATGATCTTCTTGAGGGCGTTGGAGTGGGCTGTGCGCCACGCGTCGCGGTCGGCCGCGCGGGGGTAGTTGCGGGCGGCCTTGATGACAACGGCCTTGAGCATCTTCGAGCCGCCGACGCAGCCAGTGCCGCCGCGTCCGGAGGCGCGGTCGTTCTCGTTGATCCACGAGGCGAACCGGACGAGGTTCTCGCCCGCCGGGCCGATGGCCATGACGCTCAGGTCATCGGCGCCGTGGCGCTCCTTGAGGAGCCTGACGGTCTCGTGGACGCCCTTGCCCCAGAGGTCCGAGGCATCGCGCAGTTCGACAGTGTTGTTCGAAACGAAGGCGTAGACGGGTTTGGAGGACTTGCCTTTGAAGACGAGACCATCGAACCCGGCCCAGCGCAACCGGGCAGCGCTCCAGCCGCCCATGTGGCTATCGGTGACGGTGCCCGTGAGGGGGCTCTTGGTGACGACGGCGATGCGGCCGCTCATGCTTGCTTCGCTGCCGGTGAGGGGCCCGTTCATGAAGCAGAGCACGTTCTCGCCGCTCAGCGGGTCGATCGTGGGGCCAGCTTCGTAGACGTAGCGGACACCGACGCCCCGCGCGCCGATGTACTTGCGCGCCCACTCCTCGGGAATGGGCCTGTAGTCGACTGTGCCGGTGGTGAGGTCGACGTTGCCGACTCGTCCCGCGTAACCGCCGAGTGCCATATGAAGAACTCCTTTCGCTGCGATTCAGGAGGGCCGCAGTATAGATCGCTCGGGCAAGCGCCGCGCAACGCGAGCTTACCGGGCCTTTTGCGAGGGAGGCCGGGTGACGAAACGGGCCGGGGCCCCTATGGTGGCGCCTGACGCCAGGCCCCGGCGGGACCGCAAGTTGGGGAGGTAACCGGATGATGGCCGCAAGCCCGGGGGCCGGGTGGCGCGAGCGTGTGCCGGCACTCCAACACCGGGACTTCCGCATCCTCTGGGCGGGGATGTTCTTTTCCTCGGCCACGATGATGTTCCAGTTCTACGCCCAGGGCTGGTT